>DATCQC010000224.1:0-13905 GCA_036569685.1 Candidatus Limnocylindria bacterium
GGCGGCAGCTACGGCGGGTACATGACCCTGTACGCGCTCGCGCGCCATCCCGACCGATTCGCGGCGGGCGTGTCGAGCGTGGGCGTGGTCTCGTGGAAGACGTTGTTCGATACGACGCGCGCCGATCTGCGCGAATACCTCATCCGCGAGCTTGGCGACGCGGCGAAGGACCCGACGCTGTATCTCGATCGTTCGCCGATCACGCACGCGAAGCACATCCGGGCTGCGCTGTTGGTCCTGCAGGGGGCGAACGACCCGCGGGTGCCGAAGAGCGAAGCGCTGCAGATCGTCGCCGCCCTCGAGGCGAACGGCGCGCCGCATCAGTACCACGAGTACCCGAACGAGGGCCACGGGTTCTCGCGCGCCGAGAACCGGATCGATGCCCTCCGGCGGACGGTCGACTGGCTCACGAAGTACCTGACCCCGCTGATGGATCGCTATCTCGCGGACTAGCTCCGGCGCTCCACCGGCGGCAGCGTGAACGAGAACGTGCTGCCCTTCCCGAGCTCGCTCTCGACCCAGATCTTCCCGCCGTGCAGCTCCACGAGCCTGCGGCTGAGCGTCAGGCCGAGGCCGGTGCCCTCCTGCTGCGACGACGCGGCGCCGCCGGCCTGGGTGAATTCCTCGAACACGCGCGCCTGATCCGCGGGCGCGATGCCTATGCCCGTGTCGCGCACCGCGACCTGCACTCCGGAGCCGTCACGCTTCGCTTCGAGCGTGACCTTCCCTCCGGACGGCGTGAACTTCACCGCGTTGGTCATCAGATTGAGGACGATCTGCTTCACCTTGCGCTCGTCCGCCTCGATCTGATCGACCGCGGGATCGATCTGGGTGCTCAACGCGAGGCCGCGGCCCGCGGCCCGCTCGCGGACCATGAGCACCACCGACTCCAGCGCGGCGGGAAGCGAGAACCGCGACAGCTGCAGCTCCATCTTGCCCGCCTCGACCTTCGAGAGATCAAGGATGTCGTTGATCAGCGAAAGCAGGTGCTGCCCGGACGTCTGGATGTCCTCGAGGTACTCGCCTTGTTTCGGATTGATCGCGCCGAACATCTGCTGCCGCAGGACCTCGGAGAACCCGATGATCGCGTTGAGCGGCGTCCGCAGCTCGTGGGACATGTTCGCCAGGAACTCGCTCTTGTGCCGGTTGGCCGCCTCCACCTCTTTGCTCTTCGCCTCGACGTCTCCGAGGGCGATCGCGAGCAGCTTCCGCTGCCGCACCGACCCTTGGGCGATGCGAGCGAACGCGAAGGTCCCGAGGAGCAGGATCGCGACAAGCGCGAGGCGCAGCGCGCGCTGATCGGCGAGGACGGCCGCGGTCTCGGCCTCGACCCCGCCGGTGTCCTGGACCGCGACGACCGTCCAGCCCGGTCGGCTGGTCAAGCCGACCGCCGATGAGCTCAGCAGCCGCGTCGTGCCGGTCACCGGGTCGCGCAGCTCGCCGGACACCTGTGTCCCGGCCAGCAGCTGCTGCACGATCGGGTCGGCCTTCAGATCGACGGCCGGCGCCGACGGGACGGCCGCGCGGCCGACAAGCCGACCGTTGCCGTCCACGATGTACAGGTCCTCGAATGGACCGAGCTGCGATCGCAGAGCGCCGGCGAGGTCACTGCCGCTGATCTCCCCGACGAGCACCCCGACGATGGTTGGGCTGTTGGCCGAGGAGAGCGGAACGGCGATCACTACGGGGTGATCGAGGAGCAGTGGCTCGGTCGTGACTCCGAGGATCGCGGTCGCCCCCGATCGAGCTGTCCGGAAGAAGTCACGGTCCGCAATGGTCATGACCGCCGGGGTCGCTGTTCCACCCGAGAAAGAGGAGGATCCCGTGACCGTTGCCAGGACGGCTCCTGCCAGGTCGGCGACATCGACGGCGGCGATGTCGGTGGAGCTATTGAACGCCGGGCCTGTCGCGACCTTCACTCCGGACGTGTCCTTCAGCTGCAGCGCTGCGCCGAGCGCGTCCTCGTGTCCCAAGCCTTCCATCAGCTGCCGCGCCAGGGACAGCTGCGTCTGGATCTGGTCGGCGGCACGGTTCGCGGCCTGCGTGCCCAGGGCGAGCCGCTCGGCCCGTAGCCGCTGCTGCATGTCCGAGCCCGAGCTCTCGCCGAGCAGGAGGATCGGGACGACCACTACCAACGCCACGACCGCGACGAGTGCGAATGGATTCGAGGCCAACCAGTCCGACGCGCGCACAAGGTCACGCCGCATCGCCGAACGTTAGACCGCGGCCGGCATGGGCTCCAACGTCCCGAGCAGGGCCTTCGCGTCGACACGCTCCGCGTACGCGCGCACCTCGCTGCGCTCCGCGGCCGCGTCGTCGAGCCGGCCCTGCGCGGCGAGTGCGGTCGCGTGGTCGGTGAGCGCGACCATCCGCTCGTACTCGAGGTTGAGCGTCGCGAAGGCCTGGGTCGCGTCGAACAGCAGCTTCTCGGCCTTCGCGTGCTCGCCGCGACGGAGCGCGCGCAGTCCCTGCGCCTGCGTGAGCAGCGCGCGTCCGCGCGCGTAGCCGGTGCGCTCGACGAGCGCGGCCGTGCGCTCGTCGTTCGCGTCGTCGGTGATGTTCCAGCGCGCGGCGGCGACCGCGAGGACCGGCGACCAGATCGTGCGGTCCACGATGCTGCTCGGCGCGCCCGCGCTCCGCGCAGCCTGATATGCACTCTCGCTCTCGCGGCAGCCGTAGACGGCGGAGAGCAGCTCGCCGGTCGCGACGTCCGCGGGGCTCGGCTCGCTCTCGGCCAGCCGGTCGCGGAACCGCTGTTCGTCGCCGTCGTTCTGGGTGGCCGCCGCGGCGGCCATCCCGAACGCGAGCAGGGACTTCCAATTCGGGTCGACGTGGGCGGCGTCGATCGGCGCTGCATTCGCGGTGGCGAGCGTCCCGGCGAAATCGCCGGCGAGGAGCTGCGCGGCCGCGGCGAGCGCGCGCGAGTAGCCGCCCAGGCGCGGCTTCTCGGTCCTCTGCGCGACCTCGGTGGCGATCTTCGCGTGCTCGAGCGACTCGTCGAGATTCCCGAGCACCATCGCCATCGCGCCGACCATGTTGTGCGCGTCGATGAGCTCGTCGCTGTCCTGGAGGGATTGGGCGATCGGGATCCGCCGCTGGTTCGCGGCGTACGCGTCGCGGAACTTCGCGAGCGCGCGGTACGCGTAGCCCACCGCGTCGAGGCAGAGCGACACCTCGCGCAGGAGCCCCAGCTCCTCCGCGATACCGAGGGCCTCCTCCGCGGTGGCGAGGGCGAGCTCCCAGTCGGCGTCGCTGGCCTTCGCGAGCTTGCGCGGCGCGAACGCGCGCGCGGCGAGGAGCCGCACGCGCTCCGGCGACGGATCGTCGCCCACGAGCGCGAGGCCGCGCGCGATGAGCCCCTCGAGATCGGGATGCTTCGCGTCCCAGCGGGTCGCGAGCTCGGCCATGTGCGCGTACACCGCCGCGATCTGCTTGTGGTCGAGCTCGGGCCGCGCCTCGAGCATCAGGCGCGCGCGCTCGTACGCGGCGAGGGCCGCGTCGCCCTCGCCGTGGTATCGGCGCACCCGGCCCACCAGGTACAGCGCCTCGACGGCGTGGTCGACATCGCCGAGCTTCTCGTAGAGCTCTGCGGCCTGCTCCGCGAACCGGAGCGCCTCGACGTGGGCGTGGATGTTCATCGCGCGCTGCGCGGCCTTCCAGGCGTACATCGCGGCCTTGTCGGGGACCTCGCCGAGCAGGTAGTGGTGCGCGAGCGCGGGGTAGAAGTCGCGGATCTCGTTCGCGAGGACGTTCTCGATCGACAGCGCGACGCGCCGATGCAGCTCGGTTCGCCGGCGTACGAGCAGCGTGTTGTACGCCACCTCCTGCGTGACCGCGTGCTTGAATCGGAAACGGCCCTCGCGCCGCTCGCCGGGAGCGCCCTCGACCACGAGGTCGGCGGCGATGAGGATGTCGACCGCATCGGCCAGCCGGTCGCCGCCGGCCGCGCGAAGGACCCGATCGCCGAAGCGCTGGCCGATGACCGACGCGAGCTGGATGCACTCCTTCGCGAGCGTCGGCAGGCGGTCGATCCGCGCCGCGACCACCGCGTGCAAGGTCGCCGGCACGTCGAGCGCCGCCGCGCGCTCCCGCAGGACCCAATCGCCCTTCTCGTCGCGCGCGATCGCGCCCGAGTCGACCAGCGCGCGGATGGATTCCTCGATGAAGAACGGGTTGCCTCCCGCGCGCGCGACGATCCGATCGCGGAGCTCGGCGGGCGCCCACTCGAGGGTGGACTCCACGATGCGCGCGGCCTCCTCGTCGGTGAGCGGCTCGAGGACCATCTGCGTGAAGTTCGTGCGGGACGGCCGCGGCTGCCCGCCCGCACCGATCCGCTGCGCGAGGAGGATGAGCAACGGGACGCGCGCGCCCCGCCCGGCGAGGAACCACAGGAGATCGAGCGACGCCGAATCGGCGTAATGGAGATCCTCGAGCACGTAGAGCAGCGGCCGCGTGCGCGCGAGTGCGCCGAGGACGTCGAAGATGATGAGGTACATCCCGCGCTTCCACTCATCGGATTCGTTCGTCGTCTCGTCCACACCCGGGAGATGGAGGAACTGCGCGAGGACCGTGCTGGTCGTGGCCGGGTTCGCGAAGCCGAACTCCGTGAGCTTCGCGGTCAGGTGCTCGCGCGCCTCCGGCGTGGCCGGGTCGATCTGCAGCTCGACCAGGAGCGGCTCGATGAAGCCGGCGTAGCTTCGCTGGTTGACGCGCGAGAACGTCCAGCGCAGCACGCGCGGCGCGTCGGTCCCGGCCGCGCCGTCGTCCGCGGTGACCAGCCCGATGAACTCGGAGACGAGCCGGCTCTTTCCGATGCCCGGCTCACCCGCGATGAGCACGACCTCGGTGCGGCCGATGCGGGCCGACTGATACGCGAGATCGAGACGCGAGAGCTCCATCCACCGACCCACGAGTGGCGCGTTCAGCTCGATCGCGACCCGGATATCCGACCGCTCGCCCGTGAGCGCGTACGCGAGGACCGGCTTCTCCTTGCCCTTGAGCTCGATCGGGCCGACCTCGCGGAAGGTGAATTCGCGGTTCGTCAGCCGGAACGTGGCCTGGGTCACGTACGTCTCGCCGGGTGGCGCGGCCTCCTGCAGCCGGGCGGCCGTGTTCACCGTGTCGCCCATGACGCCGTACTCGGAGACCGAGCGGACGTTGCCCGCGACGACCATCCCGGTGTGCACGCCGATCCGAAGGCCGAGCTCGATCCCGCGATCCTTCTTCGCCCGCGCGGCGTGCTCGCCGAAGACCTTGTGCATCGCGAGCGCGGTGCGAAGGGCCCGTTGCGGGTCGTCCTCGTGGGCGATCGGCGCGCCGAAGATCACGAAGATCGCGTCGCCGATGAATTTCTCGATCGTGCCGTCGTAGGTGATCGCCTGTTCGGCCAGGTCCTCGAAGATCCTGGACACGAGATCCTGAAGGACCTCCGCGTCGAGGTCTTCCGACAGCGTCGTGAATCCCACGAAGTCCGCGAAGAGCACCGAGACGAGCCGGCGCTCCTGGCCGTACTGAATGGCGTCGCTCACCGGCTCAGTGTGGGACAAGGAAGGAGGGCCCCCGAAGGGGCCCTCCTCAGCGCAAGGCTGACGTTGGAAGTGCCCGCTAAGCCCGCGTGTCGCGACGGCGGAGCAGCATTCCACCCAGGCCCATGAGCGCGATGCCGAGTCCCGCGAGCGGGATCGTCGGAGCGCCGCCCGTGCTGGTCGACGGGAGACCCTGGACCCCCGCGACCGGGGACGTCTGCACGCCATTCACGGCGCCGTTCGGAGACTGCTGGCTCGAGCCGCCGGGAAGCTCAACGATCGGGCTGACTGCGCCGACGCCGTTGGCTGGCGCGCTCTGGAATCCAGCGACTGCAGAGCCGCCCGGGGTGAAGATCACGATGCCATTCGGGCCCGTGGTCGTTCCGCCGGTCTCGGTGGTGCCGGTGCTGCCGGTCGCGCCGGTCGCGCCGGTCGCGCCGGTCGCGCCGGTCGTGCCGCAACTGACCCAGAAGACCTTGTTCTTGTCGCTGCCGGGTGTGGTCGGAAGGGTCTGCTTCGCGTCGAGCTCGTAGTGCCCATCCGCGAGGGTCGGACCGGCGACTGCCCACTGTCCGGTGCCGTCCGCGGTCCATGTGCCGCTGGCCACGACCGTCCGGTTGCCGGTCGGCGGCCAGGACTCGATCTGCCAGGTCCCGCTCGAGCTGTTGTCGAAGTGGAATCCGTACAGATGGAACTTGCAGACGTGGGGATCGTTGTCCCGATCATCGGCGCCGAGGGGGTCGTCATTGTCGTTGACGACCTTCACCGTGCCGTTGCTGCCCGGGCTGTTCGGATCCGCCGACGCGGGGGTCGAAAGCGCGAACGCGTAGAAGAACAGGCTCGCGAGGATCATCAAGAGACCCGTTGCCTTGCGCATCTCTAGGTGCTCCACCTTTCTGGCCCGGCGACCGGGCGTATTGGCGGAGATCAGAAGCAGGCAGCCTTCCGGACCGGCCGCCCATCGGTAACGCGAGACCCACGACTGTCCAAGGACTGTGTGAAAGCGAGCAACCATTTGCGGTCTCGCGACGTGTGCGTTGCCCCGGCGTCACGACATCCGCTCCGATGGCCCGTCTCGCCGTATCTACCTACCGGTCGGTAGACTAGGAACGGTGCCCGTCCAGCCGGGGCGAAGAGCCTCGGATCGCCGACGCCCGCGCAGCTCGACCAGGGAGCGCCTGCTCCAGGCCGCCGACCGGATCTGGAGCGAGCGCGGGGTCCACGGCGCGTCGCTCGACGACATCGCGCGCGATGCCGCGGTGACGAAGCCGACGCTCTACTACTACTTCGCCGACAAGAGCGTCCTGTTCACGGAGATGGTCTGCAGCGTCCTCGAGCAGCACGGTGGCGGCCTGCGGACCGCGAGCCGTGCGGCGTCAGGCGCGCGCGAGCGTCTCGTAGCGGCGGTCGCCTATCTCGTCCGCGCGCGCTGTAGCGGGCCGCGGCTCCTTCGCGAAGGCGGCGTCGCGCTGACGATCGATCAGCTGAGCCAGACCCG
Source organism: Candidatus Limnocylindria bacterium (assembly GCA_036569685.1). Classification (GTDB taxonomy): domain Bacteria; phylum Chloroflexota; class Limnocylindria; order P2-11E; family P2-11E; genus UBA4735. Next base: position 7,024 of record DATCQC010000224.1, read on the forward strand.
CAGCGCATTCTTCCGGCACTTCTTCTCGCCGCTGCAGCAGGTCCTCGACGACGGAGTCCGCTCAGGTGAGCTGCGCGCCGTGGATACGGCGTTCGCGGCGCAGGCATTGCTGAATCTCATCGACCCGTGGACCGGACGCGAGGCGAGACCGGGAGGGCGGAGCGCGGAGGAGCTCGCGGCGGACATCGTCGACCTGGTGGTCGACGGGATCGGACCTAGTGGTCCGCGCTCGTGACGCTGCCGGCGGCCGCCGCGACCCGGCCCTGCCGCGCGGCATGGGCCCACTCGCCGATCCGTGTGACCGCGGCCTGCAGGTTCTTCAACGAGTTCGCGTACGAGAGCCGCAGGTGACCCTCACCACCCGCGCCGAACGCCGTCCCGCTCAGCGTGGCGATCCCGGCCTCGCGAAGGATGCGCTCCTGGACGGTCGCCGAATCGCCAAGCCGGAGGCCGGTGATGTTCGGGAACACGTAGAACGCGCCCTTCGGCTCGCGGCAGGTGATCCCGTCGATCTTGTTCAGGCCGGTCACCATCGTGTCGCGCCGCTCGCGGAACGCCTTCACCATCTCCGCCACCTCGGGCGGTCGGTTCGTGAGCGCTGCGGCGCCGGCGCGCTGCGTGAATGTCGCGGTGCATGAGACCGAGTTCGTGACGAGCTTCGTCACTGGATCGACCAGCGGCCAGGGGAAGACGCCGTAGCCGAGCCGCCATCCGGTCATCGCGAAGGTCTTGCTGAATCCGTCGAGAAGGATCGTGCGCTCGGCCATGCCGTCCTCGTGCATGATCGAGTGGTGGGCGCCCTCGTACATGATCTCCGCGTAGATCTCGTCCGCGAGGACCCAGAGATCGCGCGCTCGCGCGATCTGTGCGATCTCCTTCAGGACGCTCTGTGACAGGACCCCACCGGTCGGGTTCTCGGGGCTATTGAGGACGATGAGCTTCGTGCGATCGGTCACGAGCGTCTTCAGCTCGTCGAGGTCCGGATTGAAGTCGTTCTTCTCGCGCAGCTTCAGCGGCACGCCCACGGCACCGGCGAAGCTGATCATCGACCCGTAGATCGGGAAGCCCGGATCGGGGTAGATCGCCTCGTCGCCCCCGTCCAGGAGCGCGAGCATCGCGTAGAACATGATCGGCTTCGCGCCGGGCGTCACGATGACCTGTCCGGGGTCCACGGCCAGATGCCGCGTGCGGTTCAGATGGCTTGCGATCGCCTCGCGCAGCTCGGGGATCCCGGCCGACGCGGTGTAGTGCGTCTCGCCGCGCTGCAACGCCGAGAGGCCGGCGTGCACGACCGAGGGCGGCGTGTCGAAGTCGGGCTCGCCGATCTCAAGGTGGATGATGTCTCGGCCCTGCGCCTCGAGCGCGCGCGCCTTCGCCAGCACCTCGAACGCGGTCTCGGTGCCGAGCCGGGACATCCTCGCGGACAGCGGGCGAGTCATCGGGCGGCAGTCTAGCCCCGGCTCACCATTCGCTTTCGCCGTCGGCCCGCGATCGTCGGTGCTCTTTCCCTTCCACGCACGCGCACCCGTGCGGCCCGACCGTGGCGGCATGTGCGGTCCCGGCGGGCAGCACCATCCGGTCACCCCGGTCGAGATGGACGATGCGGTCGTCGAGCGAGAAGTCGATCGACCCGCTCACGCAGTACAGGATCTTCGTGTACGCGTGGCTGTGTCGCTCGTAGCGGTCACCCGGCCCGTTCGACCACCCATACACATCGTCCGCCTCCGCCCGAAGCCGTTCCTCGATACTCACCGCAGATGCGCCTCCATGCGGTCTTCCCGCAGACCGAGATCGGCAGCGATCCTGCGGTCATCGCGCGGTTCATCCGCGACGTCGAGGCCATGGGCTTCGATGGCCTCGTCGCGTACGACCACGTGCTCGGCGCCGATCCCGCGCGGCCCGGCTGGTCCGGTCCATACACGATCGAGTCCCAGTTCCACGAGGTCATGGTCCTCTTCTCGTTCGCCGCGGCGATCACCACGCGCCTCGAGCTCTCGACCGGCGTGCTCATCCTTCCTCAGCGCCAGACCGCGCTCGTGGCGAAGCAGGCCGCGGCGCTCGACGTCCTCTCGGGCGGACGGCTGCGGCTCGGCGTCGGGGTCGGCTGGAACTGGGTCGAGTTCGACGCGCTCGGCATGAGCTTCAAAGATCGCGGCAAGCGGATCGAGGAGCAGATCGCGCTGTTGCGGCGGCTCTGGACGGAGCGGTCGGTGACGCTGGACGGCGGGTGGCATCACGTCGATCGCGCGGGGATCAACCCGCTCCCGGTCCGACGACCGATCCCGCTGTGGATGGGCGCCGACATCGAGGTCGCGCTCCGCCGGGTCGCGCGTCTCGCCGACGGGTTGTTCGCGCACTTCGCGCCGACCGACGAGGGCGCCGCGCAGGCCGCCGCGTTCTGGGAGTGGGTGAAGGCCGCCGGCCGCGAGCCGAAGGACGTCGGGCTCGAGTGCCGGATGGGTGCCCGGATGACCGACGACGAGCTCGCTCGCGCGGCGGAGCGGTTCCGCGCGATGGGCGCCACGGACTTCGAGTGCAACACGATGCGCGCGGGGTTCACCTCGCCGGACGAGCATCTCGCCGCGTACCGCCGGTTCATGGAGCGCGTCAGGGCGTAGTCGTCGAGACCGGCACGCCGAGCGGTGAGATGCGCACCGGATCGCCGCCGGTGAGCAGTTGCGCGTACAGCCCGGTGTCGCGCGCGACGTAGAACCATTTCCCGTCCGGTGACCAGCCCGCGAACCGCCCGCTGCCCGCCGACGCCACGATGGTTCCCTCGGCGTCGCGGACGACCGGGATGTTGCCCAGGGTCATGCCGGTGAGATGCCCGCTGGGCGACCAGCGGATGTCCGCCATCGCTTGACTGTCGGCCTCGAGCGTCGGATGACCATCGGCCGCCCGAAGGATGAAGGAGATGAAGCCGACGTTGCCGGTCGCCGGGCTGATCCGCACGGACAGGAACGCGCCATCAGCTGACGCCCCGAGCATGGAGAGCTGCAGCCCCGGAGCCGCGCCGAGCTGCGTGCCGGCCGACAACGTGGCGGTGGTCGCCACGATCCTGGTCCCGGTCGTCGTCAACTCCAGGATCGAATGATCCGTCCGCGTCTGCAGCGGGACGTTCAGCTTGCCGTTGTCGATCAGGTACGTCTTGCCCCCGCCGAACGCGACCTCGCGCGCGCGGTAGGTGGTGGCGCGCGCGCCGTTCGTCGCGCTGACGACGCGGACCTCGCCGTCCGCGCCGAACCCCTCCGAGTCGAACGAGCTGACGAGGTCGGTGTACGCGACGTTGCCGTCGGGCGTCCAGGTCGGGAACGGCCCAACGGCGTCCTGATCGCTGAGCACGCCTCCCGTCCCGGTGACGTCGGTGACGAAGACGGCGCCACGGAACGAGTTCGGGAGCACGTCGAAGTAGATGATCCGGTCGCCGGAAGGCGACCATTGCGGCAGCGCGACGCCGCTCAGCCGGCGTAGGTCGATGTCGTTCGCCTGCAGCTGGCGGAGCAAGCGGGCCTGGCCCGTCGCGTCCATCGCCCAGAGCAGGCCGCCGAGCGCGAAGGTGTATCGCGCGGTCGGCCGCGCGGCCGCAGGCGCGGGCGCCGACGTGGCGATCGCGACCGTCTGCGGATACCAGGCGTCCGGCTGTACGACGTCACTGAGCAGGACCACCGGCGTGCTCGGCTGGGCCGAGTCGTAGCGGAAGATCCGTGAGCCGGTGACGCCGATGGCGGTGCGTCGATCCGGCGAGAACACGACGCGGTCGACGACGCCAAGCGTCGTGTCGATCGCCGGCTGGCCGTCGGCAAGGAACGCGAGCGCCGTGCTGGCACCCTGGTGCACGACGAACCGTCCGTTCGGCCACCGCGTGACCAGCCGGACGTCGTCGTACGCCTGCGTGGTCTCCGGCCGGATGTCGCCTCCGTCGAGGGTCAGGCTCCAGACCCGCGATTGGCCGGCGTTGATCACCGGCACGGTCGCGTCACGCACCGTGGGGGACACCTGACCCGCGAAGTAGTAGACGCGGCCGTCGTCGCCGAGGAACGGCGATGTCGCGACCTGCGCGGTCAGCGGCCGCAGGCGCGTGCCGTCCATTTTCTGAACGCCGATGAGCCCGTTCCCGGTGTGGATCAGGAGCTCATCCGCTGAGATCCACTGCGACAAGAACGCGTTGCGCAGCCCCGTCGCATTCCGCCACGTGCCGCCGCTCGCCGGCGCGACGTACACATCGGTGGTCGAGCTCCCGGCATCACGTTGCGTCGCCGCCACCGACCGGCTGTCGGTGGACCACGCCAGATCGATGAACCGCGCTCCGGACGCCGTGACCACGACCGTGAGCGGCAGGTCGACATGCGGGCCGTCGAGCCGCTGGACCGCGACGGCCTGACCGCCGCGGTCGAGGTACGCGATCGATTCGCCATCCGGTGACCAGCGCGTGCTCGCCAGACCGGCCACGGAATCGCTCGTCGCGATCGCCCGACGGCCGCTGCCGTCGACATTGGAGACCCACAGCTGCGTGCCTTCGGTCGGGTCTGTGCGCCAGTACGCGATGCGGCCGGCACGCGAGAGCTCGACCGGTGCGCGGGCGGTCGAGGGGGTCGGCGACGCACCCGGCGCGACGGTCCGTTCTTGGAGCAGGCCGCCCATCGCGAGCGCGCCGGTCAGGACCGCGATCGAGACGACGAACACGAGCGCCGCGCCGATCGCGTACGGTGCGAGCGACCTCCGCATCTCTCCATAATCCGCCTCGCGTGGATGCCGCGTTGGTGCGTGAGTTCCTCCGGACGCTTCCGGACCGGCCGAACGACGCCGGAACGGTGGCGCGCGTGCGCGCCCATCTCGAGGCCCTCGGGCGTCCCGATGTCCGCTATCTCATCGGCACGATCCGCGGCGGCGGCGCGCCGGTCATCGCGCGGTACGCGCGCGCGGTGCTCGAGGCCGCGGGCGCGACCGTGGCGGCAGCGGACGATCCCCTCGACGAGCCGCTCATCGCGATCGCCGGAACGTCCGTCGCCACGATCGCGTACCAGCTCGCCTCGCTACGTCCGGAGCTCGGGGAGCCGTCACGCCGTGAGATCGAGACCCTCCTCCGGTTCGTCGCGCACGCTGAGGCGAGCCGGCGGGTCCTCCTGGTCCTCGACCTGGAGCTCGACGCCCGATCGCCGGTGCACGGCGCGCTCCCTGACGTCATCGCGATCGGGCGCGCAGCGGACGACGCAGTCGCGGGAGCGATCGCCGACACGCCCGAGCGCCGTCCGGTGATCCTGGCACCTCGCGACGCGGCCGGTATCGACGCCGCGATGCGCCAGCGCGCGTTGCCGTACGTCGTGGGCGGCCGCGACTTCGCCGTGACGGCGGACGGGTCGGTGATGGGACTCTCGGTCGGTGAGGAGCGCTACTCGGACCTCGACCTCGGCGGGAGCGACGATCCGGAGCTCGCCGCGACCGGGATCGTCACGGCTCTCGCGATCGCCGCGCTCGGCGTACGGATGCGGCCGGAATGGGTCGAGCTGGGAGCCCGGGCGGCCGCGGCGCGAGAATGACGGGGTGACCCCGCTCGCGGCGGCGAAGACCTTCATGGACGCGCTCGAGGCCGGCGACGCCGACAAGGCGGCGTCGGTGTGCGCCGACGACGTGACCGTCGTGCTGCCCGGCGGGGAGACGGAGCTGCAGGGCAAGGACGCCGCGAAGCGGCTCATCCGGATGGCTCCGCCGTTCATCCGGCGCGTGCGCGAGGAAGAGGTGCATGGGAACTCGGTGATCCTGCGCGGCCTCACGCGGTCGCCGGGTCACTTCGCGAACTTCACGACCTGGACGTTCGAGACCGACGGCGATCGCATCGTGCACGTGTCGTTCGCGTGGCGGCCGGCGAACTAGCCCTCTACGTAGCGGAATGAACGCGGGATCTTCGCGAGCCCGAACTCGCTGAGCGCGCGCGGCGCCCGGTAGCGCCGGGGCTTCGTCACCGGCAGGGCCCAGCCCTTCGCCGACCTCCGGGTGGGCGCGCCAAGGTCGCACTGGCCGACGACCGCGCGCTCCTCGACGACGGCGAGATACGCCCGGGCCGGCAGGCGCTTCGGTGGGAACGCGCGGTGCTCGAAGCGTGCCGTGCCATCGAGGATGGCATCGGCATGGTCGGCGTGGATGGCGAGGACGATGGCGTCAGGCATGGCGATCCTCCGAACGTGATCGCCAGGGCTATCGACCGGTGCTTGCGTCCAGCTCGAGGCTTCGGAGCCCGGCGTAATACGGCCACCGCTCGCGTAGCCGGCGGGCCATCGTCCGAAGGTCGCCGGGCCGAACGCCTTCGAAGAACTTCGTGGTCTCCTGCAGATACCCCGTCTCGCGCGCGGCCCGCTCGATGTCATCATCGGTCTCGTCGGACGCGACGGCCTGGATCTGCCACTTGTAACCGAGGACGTGGCGGAAGGTCTCGGTGGCGCGCTCCAGATGGAACGGCGACGTGATCACTGACAGCGGCCGCGGCTCGATGTCCTGGAGATGGCGCACCGCGGTGAGCACGGCGTTCCCGATCGTGTCGCGGGACTCGTCCTCGATCGCGATGCGCTCGGCCGCGACGCCCCAGCCGACGATGAGATCGCGCATGAGCGCGGCCTCGCTCGGCGTGCCGGCCGGCGCGTCGGGCTGGCGGTCGCCCGAGCAGATGACCACCAGCTCCGGACGCTCGCGCGCGAGCTGGGCAGCGCGATGCGCGCGCGCTTTGGTCGAAGGGAGCGGATCGCCGTCCGCGGTGATGCCACCGCCCAGCACGACGGCCAACTCGGGTGCGTCCGCGAGGCTCATGGCCCCACCGTAGACGAGTTAATACAAGAGGGGCGCCCCTTGCGGAGCGCCCCTCTTCTAGACCGTGAACGAGTAATTAAAGGG
>DATCQC010000225.1:0-4521 GCA_036569685.1 Candidatus Limnocylindria bacterium
GGACCGCAGGTGCGTACCGCGCGGCGGTGAACGTGTCGGCGACGATCGCGACCCGGCCCTGCCAGCCGATGTCCCGCAGGTGCGTTCCGGCATGCTCGAGCAGTCCGGCTCGGATCAGCACGGGGTACGGCCGCGACGCCAGGACATCGATCCGGATGCCGCGTGCCGAGACGAGCCACGCCGCGATGGCGAGCGCGACCTCGTGCGGCTCGACGCCGTCGACGCGGAACGAGGCGTCGACGTCCGCATAAACGTCGCGCCGCTCCTTGAGGACGCGCGCGGCGTGTTGCCGCGGCCCCACATCGAGGTGGGCCCGCTTCCCCATGGTCGCCGCGATGCCGCGAGCCACCGTCGCGACCGTGCCCGTCAGTCCGACGCGCAGGCCGAGGTCGGACATCCGGCCGCGGTTCGGCTCGAGGAGCACGGCCCCACCGCCGGTGGACACGACGATGAGCGCCGGGGTGGGCCGGAGCGCCGCCAGCGCCTCGGACTCGAGCGCCCGGAAGCGCGGCATTCCGTCCTCGGTGATGACCTTCGTGCACGGCTTGCCGGCCATGCGCTCGATCTCGTCGTCGAGGTCGGTCGCGCGTCCGCCCAAAGCCTCCGCGAGCAACGGCGCGACCGACGACTTGCCGATCCCGGGCGGTCCGGTGAGGAAGAGATGCATCAGCGCTCGGCGATCGGCACAAGACGCTCCCGGTACCGGGCGACGGCGGAGGTGATGTCGTCGATCGTGTCCTCGCCGAACTTCGCGCAGAGCGCGTCCGCGAGGACGAGCGCGAGCATCGCCTCGGCGACCACGCCCGCCGCGGGGACGATGCACACGTCGCTGCGCTCCACGTGCGCCGGCGCGGCCTCGCCCGTCCGGAGGTCGACCGACGGCAGCGGCTTCATGAGGGTAGAGATGGGCTTGAACGCGACGCGGACCACGACGTCCTCGCCGTTGGTGACGCCGCCCTCGAGGCCGCCGGCCCGGTTGCGCGGGCGGCCGAACCCGGCGCCCCGCCGCTCGATCGGATCGTGCACCGCGCTGCCCCGCTCGCCGGCGGCGTCGAACGCGTCGGCGAACTCCACGCCCTTGGCCGACGGGATCGACGCGAGGGCCTGCGCGATCCGGCCATCGAGCCGACGGTCCCACTGCCCGTAGGTCCCGAGTCCGGCCATCACGTTCGACGCGCGGACCGCGGTCACACCGCCGAGCGTGTCGCCCGCGTCGCGAGCCGCGGCGATCGCGCTCACCATCCGCGCCGATGCCGCGCCGTCGCCGCAGCGCACCTCGCTCGCCTCGATGGCCTCGCGCTCGAACCGCCCGATCACGCTGACGTCGCCGATGCGGATTGTCTCGCTCAGCACGTCGACGCCGACCGCCACGAGGATCGCTCGCGCGACCCCACCTGCGGCGACGCGGGCAGCGGTCTCGCGCGCGCTCGCGCGCTCGATGACGTCGCGCACGTCTTCGTGGCCGTACTTCAGCGCGCCGGCGAGGTCCGCGTGCCCGGGGCGAAGGCGCGTCACCGCGTCGGGTCCCTCCGCGAGCGGCGTGACGCTCATGACGCGCTCCCAGTTGACCGCATCGCGATTCTCGATCCAGAGCGCGACGGGCGCGCCCGTTGTCCTGCCGTGGCGCACGCCGCCGGTGATCCGCGCACTGTCGTGCTCGATGCGCTGGCGCGCGCCGCGGCCGTAGCCGAGCTGCCGGCGCCGGAGGTCCGCGTCGATCGCGGCGCCATCGATCGCGAGTCCCGCGGGAACCCCGTCGACGATGATCGTCAAGCCCGGTCCGTGGGACTCCCCCGCCGTGAGGAACCGCACCGCTAGGTCACGCTCGCGTACAGCGCCGCGCGCATCACATCCACCGGCGCATCGTGTCCGGTCCAGATCCGGAACGACGACGCAGCCTGTTGCAGGAGCATCGGCAGCCCGTCAACGACGTCCAGCCCGGCCGCACGTGCGCGCTTCACGAGCGGCGTCGCGACGGCGGTGGGGATCAGATCCACGACGGTGAGACCGCGGCGAAGGGGAGCGCCGTCCAGCGGATCCTCAGCATGGAGCCCGAGCGACGTCGCGTTCACGACGACGTCGGTCTCGGCCAGATCGGTGCGTGCCGCCCAGTCGATCACCCGCGGGGTGCGCTCGACCGGATGCGGGATCGCGCGCGCGAGCGTCCGCGCGCGCTCGGGCGAGCGATTCGCGATCGCGACGTGCGCGCCTCGGACCAGCAGCGCAACGAGGACGGCTCGAGCCGCGCCGCCGGCGCCGAGCAGCAGCACGCGTGCGTCCTCGAACGCGAGGCCGCGCGTCGCGTACGCGAACCCGACGGCGTCGGTGTTCGATGCGAGGACGCGCTTCCCATCGGCCGTGCGCGACAGCGTGTTCGCGGCGCCGATCTCAGCGGTCGGCCCGTCCCAGGTGTCCACGAGGGCCATCACCGCTTCCTTGTGCGGGACCGTCACGTTCGCTCCGAGGAGCTCGCCGGTCCGGATGCGTTGCACCGCGGCGGGCAGCGCGTCCGCCGTCACATCGAGCGCCTCGTATGAATGCGCGAGCCCGAGGGCGCGGAACGCCGCGTTGTGCATGGCCGGCGACAGCGAGTGCTCGACCGGATGGCCGAGCAGGTACACGACGCTCATGCGCCCGCTCTCACTTATTCCCGTACTTGACCCGGTTCGCCTCTTGCTCCTCGAGGGTCTTCGCGAAGGCGTGATCGCCGGTCCCGTCGCCCTTCGCGACGAAGTACAGGAAGTCGGTCTTCTCCGGCTGGGCCGCGGCCTGGAGGGCGGCGAGTCCGGGATTCGCGATCGGGCTCGGCGGCAGGCCGGCGTTGAGGTACGTGTTGTACGGCGAGACGAGCTTCAGGTCGTCGAGCGAGAGCTCGTCCCAGGTGCCCTTCGCGTACTGGATCGTCGGATCGGCATCGAGCTTCATCCCGATGTCCAGGCGGTGCTGGTAGACGCCGGCGATCGTCGGGCTCTCCTTCCGATCGCGCGCCTCGCGCTCGACGATCGACGCGAGCTTCACCATGTCGTAGATCGCCACGCTCCGGGCGGCCGCCGCCGTGCGCAGCGCCGGGCCGGCCTTCGTCTCGAAGTTGTCGAGCAGGATCCCGATGATCTGGTCGGCCGTCGCGTCGGGACGGAGGAAGTACGTATCCGGGAACAGGAATCCTTCGAGCGACGTCTTCGGATCCAGCCCGCTCAGGACGAAGTTGTTCCGCGTGCCCACGACCGCCGCGGCAGTGAAGTCCGCGGCGCTGATCGACGGGAACGCCTTGTTCACGGCCACGGCGACCTCCGTGAGCCGCCAGCCTTCGATGATCCGAAGCGCGACCTGGTCACCGGGGGCCTTCTGGAAGAGCGTCGCGAGGTCGCGCGGACTCAGTGCCGCGGAGACCTTGTACGTCCCGGTCTGGAGCGCGTTCTCGGTACCGCTCTCGAACAGCACGAACTTGAACGCGAGCGCCGACTTGATGAGCCCGGCGCTCAACAGATCCGCCGCGATCTGCGACGCGTTCGCGCCGCGCCGGACCGTGAAGTCCACGGTCTTCGCGTTCGGGTCGGCCGGGACGTCGACCAATGGCTCGACCGTCGGCGCGATGATCGCCCGCACCGACGATTGGCGGAGCAGCGTGTCGTGGTCGTCCGCCGCCTGGACGATCGCGCCGGTCGCGAGCGGTCGGGCGAGGAAGAAGAGCGCGAGCGCCGCGACAACGATGACGAGCACGAAGACGGCAGGCCCGGCGCTCGAGCGCTTCCGGGGCGGCCGCGCCCGACCGCGCACGGGAGCTCGCACCGGACCGCCGTACACGGGCTGGCTCATCGCTTGGTGCTCAGGTAATCCTCGAGCAGCACGCGCGCCGCACCCGCGTCCGGATCATCGGCACCGCGTGCGATCGCTTCGACCGTCGTATTGCGCTCGTCGTACAGCTCCACGGGGATGCCCGTGACGGCGAGCTCCGCCGCGAACCGGCGCACGCGTTCGGCCTGCTGGCCGACCTCACCGCGGAGCGTCAACGGCAGACCGACCACGAAACCACCCACCTTCTCGCCGCGCGCGACCGTTGCGATCCGCTCGATGTCCGCCTCGAGGCGTCGCGATCGGCGGAGGGTGGGCAACGCGCGACTCTGGCCGAACGCGTCATCCCCGACCGCGAGACCGATCCGGCGGTCGCCGACGTCGAGCGCAAGATAGCGCACGTCAGTTGACCGCGATCCGCGCATCGAGGAGCGGCATGCGCGGCCACCCGCTGGGCCAGATCCGCAGGTCCGTCACGCGCAGGCCCTGCGCCGTCAGGAGCTCGCGGACCTCGTCCGGCGTGCGCCCCGCCAGCGCGCCGCGGATCCGCACGGAATCGAGCTGCGGCGACTGCGTCCCGGATGCGGTGATCTTCCAGGTCACGCCGTTATCCCCGACGGTCGCAACGGCGTTGAACTGCGCGGTCCGCTCGTCGAGCGCGTTCCCCGGAGCGGCCATCGTGCGGTAGCGCTCGAGCGCCGCTTTCGTCGGCTGGTCACCGGCGACCGC
>DATCQC010000226.1:0-6856 GCA_036569685.1 Candidatus Limnocylindria bacterium
TGATCGCACCGGCGGCGAGCGCGCGGAGCGTCACCAGCTGACGCGCGCCGAGCTTCGGTCCGGCCGACGACCCGAGCGCCTCGTGGCCGGCGGGCGTGATCGCGAACACGGGCTCGGTGCGCTCGCCGCGCGCGGCCGGGAGGCCGCCGCGCGCGCGGGCCGCGAGGGCCGGCGGGAGCATGGCGCGGACCGCATCCGCCAGGCCGCAGCGGTACGTCGCGGCCATCCATCGCGCGAGCGCGAGCCGGCGCGCGGAGAGCAGCGGGACCGGATGCACGAGCCCATCGAGCGGCTTGAGCTCGCGGTCGGTTGGAACGTCGAGTGCCACCACGACACCGTGAACGGCGCGCGCGCCGAACCCGGCGCGCACGAGGTGGCCGGGCCGGACATCGAGCCCGTCGGGGACGCGATACGTGAACGTGCGCGCGGGTCCGCGCAGGCCGGCGAAGACGGCGACCTCGGCCGTGCGGATCACAGCTCGTAGTGCCGCGGCCGCTTCGCCTCCTTCTCGATGATCTTCGCGATCTCCTCGGCGGTCTCGTCGATCTTGTCGTCCTCGTTGACCACCACGTAGTCGTACTCGGGCGTCGCCGCCATCTCGATCTCCGCGTTGCGCAAACGCACTGCGCGCTGTTCAGGCGTTTCCGTGCCGCGATGCTCGAGGCGGCGCTTCAGGGCGTCGATCGACGGTGGCATGATGAAGATGGTCAGTGCCTCCGGCAGCTGCGCCTTGATCTTCCGCATCCCTTGCGGATCTGGTTTGACGATCACGATCTTGTGGCTGCGCACCGTATCGCCGAGGATGTCGCGACGCACTCCTTTGAAATCGCCATGGACCATCGACCACTCGTAGAAGTTGCCTGCCTCGATCTCGTCGCGGAACTTCTCGGGCGAGTAGAAGTAATAGCGGACGCCATCGGCCTCACCGGGCCGCGGCTTACGGCTCGTCGCGGTGACGTAGACGACGGCGTCATCAAGTTTCTCCACCAGCCGGTCGATGACGACGTCCTTCCCCGCACCTGACGGCGCCGAGATGATCACGAGGAGTCCCTGGCCGTCGACGCTCAACGGACGTCTCCGAACGGCGCGACCGTGACGCTCGGCGCGCCGAGCGAGTTCAGGTACTCCCGCAGGTCCGCGGCGAGCGGCGCGGTGAAGGTGCGCGGACCGCTGTGCGGCAGGTTCACCGCGAGGCGCCAGGCGTGCAGGAACTGACGATCGAGGCCATCGCGCTCAACACCCTTCCGTCCATACACCGGGTCGCCAACGATAGGGAGTCGCGCGTACGCGAGATGGACGCGGATCTGATGCGTGCGACCGGTGACCGGCTTGACGTGAAGGAGCGCGCGCCGGTCGGGGCCGGCCCCGTACGAGGCGATGCGGCTGAAGTGGGTCGTCGAGTCGCGCCCGCCGGCCCGGACGGCCATCCGTCGCCGGTCCGCGCTGTCGCGCATGATCGGCGCCTCGACGAGCGCGGGCTGGTCGCCGGGGTCGCCCCAGACGAGCGCCAGGTACTCCTTCTGAAAGCGCCGGCCCTGGAGCTGCCGCGCGAGTGCCAGCTGCGCGACGTCGTTCTTCGCGATGATCATGACGCCGCTCGTGTCCTTGTCGAGCCGGTGCACGATGCCGGGACGCGCGGCCGCGCGGCCGGTATCGGCGGTGATCTTCCCAACGACCGCGTTCACGAGCGTGCCGGTCGCATGACCGTGGGCGGGATGCACGACAAGGCCGGCGGGCTTGTTCACCACCAGGACGTCGTCGTCCTCGTAGAGCACGTCGACCGGGATGTCCTCGCCGAGCAGCGAGAGTGCCGGCTCCGCGTCGGGCACGTCGACCACGAGCGCCTCACCGGCCCGGACCTTGTACGCGGGCTCGACGGCCGCGCCGTTCACGGTCACGCGGCCGTCGCGCGCGAGCCGCTGGATCGCGCTGCGGCTCAGCTGCGTGCGCTCGGCGATGAATCGGTCGACGCGCTGGCCCGGCGCATCGGCCTGGAGCTCGATGCGCTCGGCCATCAGGCGTGCCGGAGGTCGCGCGGCTGCTGGCGCTCCTGCCACCACAGCAGCGCGGTGACGGCGATGATGCCGACCACGATGGACGAGTCGGCGACGTTGAACGCCCAGAACCGCGGGCCCGCGGGGATCCCCACGTCAACGAAGTCGACGACGTAGCCCTGCCCGACGCGGTCGACGAGGTTCCCGAACGCGCCGCCGAGCTGCATCCCGAGCGTCGCCGCGATGAGCCGGGAGTCGGCCGCGAGCCGGCGGTAGTAGTAGACGATCGCGAACACCGCGACGACCGACAGGATCGAGAGCAGCGTCGTCCGCTCGGGCAGGAGCCCGAACGCGGCGCCGCTGTTCGTGACGTGGCTGATGCGGATCCACTGACCGACGACATCGACGGACGAGCCCGGCGCGAGGCTCGACTCGACCACGATCTTCGTGATCCGATCGAGCACGAACACGACGACGGCGACGACCGCGACGAGGACGACGCGACGGGAGGTCACGCCATTGATGCTATCGGGCGGATCAGGCCCCGGGCTTCGCCACCATGAGGATGACGATGAGCGCGAGCAGGATGGTGATGACCGGCCCGAGCTGCTGGGTCCGCTTCGCGGCGGCCATGAACTCCGGCGTCGGTGGCCCGGCCTTCACGATGTGGACCATCTTCTCGAGCAGCGGCGTTTGCACCAGGATCGCGAGGTAGAACGCGCTCGCGTACAGCAGGATCGCGATCCACAGCCAGTAGTGGCCGAAGAAGTTGACGTTGTATCCGGCGAGGAAGATGAGTGCCAGGCCGCTGAGCGGCTGGATCGCGACGGCGAACGGCAGGATGAGCCGTTTCTCGATCGCGATCATCGCCTCCATGATCGCGATGCCGCCCTGGGGGCTGGCCTTGCCGGCCGCGGGGCCGAGGACCGCGTAGGCGACCGACGGTCCGAAGCCGAAGACCGCGCCGAACACGTGGATGACGAGCACGATGACGAGCAGCAGCGATGTGTCCATCCGGGAAACCCTCCTCAACGCGTTCACGTCGCGAGCTAGGCGGTGACCATGCCCCCGTCGACCACCAGCACCTGGCCGGTGATGTACGACGCTTCATCGGACGCGAGGAACGCTATCGCATTCGCGACGTCCAGGGCGGTGCCGAATCGCGCGAGCGGGATCTGCTTGAGCATCGCGTCCTGGACGTCCTTCGGCACGATGCTCGTCAGGTCGGTCGGCACGAAGCCAGGGGCAACGGCGTTCGCGGTGATGTTCCGGCTCGCCATCTCGCGCGCGACGGTCTTCGTGAACGCGATGAGCCCGGCCTTCGCGGCGCTGTAGTTCGCCTGGCCGGCGTTCCCCATGACGCCGGCGATCGACGACACGTTCACGATCCGCCCTCCGCGCTGCTTCATCATCGGCCGCATCGCGGCCTTCGTGATGAGGAACGCGCCGCGCAGGTTCAGGTCGAGGACCGCGTCCCATTCCTCCGCGGACATCCGCAGGAGCAGGTTGTCGCGGGTGATACCGGCGTTGTTCACGAGGACGTCGAGCCGGCCGCCGCCGAAGGCGAGGGCCTCCTTCACGACGCGCTCCGCATCGGCGTCCACGGAGACGTCGCCCTGGATGAGCGCGCCCTGTGAGCCGGCCGCCTCGACCGCCCGCTTCGTCTCCTCGGCGGCGGCGGTGTTGCCCTTGAAGTTGATCGCGATCTTCGCCCCGTCGGTCGCGAGACGGATCGCGGTCGCTCGCCCGATGCCCCGTCCCGCGCCCGTTACGAGGGCGATCTTGCCGTCGAGGCGCGCCATCAGACCTTCGTGAAGATCAAGGTGGCGTTGTGCCCGCCGAAGCCCATCGAGTTCGAGAGCGCGGTCTTGATGTCCTTGGGCCGCGGCGTGTTCGGGACGTAGTCGAGGTCGAGCGCCGGATCGGGCGTCGCGTAATTGATCGTCGGCGGGATGCAGCCGTCGCGAAGCGCGAGCAGGCACGCGATCGCCTCGAGAGCGCCCGCGGCACCGAGCAGGTGGCCGGTCATGGACTTCGTCGACGACACGAGGAGCTTGTACGCGTACGCGCCGAAGACGCTCTTGATGGCGGCGGTCTCCTCGCGGTCGTTCGGCTGCGTGGAGGTCCCGTGGGCGTTGATGTAATCGATGTCCGTCGGCTCGAGCTTCGCGCCCGCGAGCGCCATCTGCATCGAGCGGGCGTTGCCCTCGCCCTCCGGCGACGGCGAGGTGATGTGGTACGCGTCGGCCGTCGCGCCGTAGCCGACAAGCTCGCCGTAGATGTGCGCCCCGCGGGCAACGGCGTGGTCGCGCTCCTCCAGGATCACGGCCGCACCGCCCTCCGAGAGCGTGAAGCCGTCCCGATCCTTGTCGAACGGCCGGGACGCGTGCTCCGGGTCGTCGTTCCGACGGGACATCGCGTGCATGGTCGAGAACGCGCCGATCGCGAGCGGAAGCACCGCCGCCTCGGCCCCGCCGGCCACCATGATGTCGGCCTGCCCGCGGTCGATGATCGCCGCGCACTCGCCGATCGCGTGCGCGCTCGAGGCGCACGCCGAGACGTGGGTCAGGTTCGGGCCCTTCAGTCCGAACTGCATCGAGACCTGGGCGGAGCCGGCGTTCGCCATGAGCATCGGCACGAGGAACGGCGACAGCCGGCTCGGACCGCGCTTCTCCATGAGCAGGACCTGCTCGACGAGCGTCTCGAGCCCACCGACGCCGGTCGCGATCGAGACGCCGATGCGCTCGGGCTCTTTCGCCACGTCCACCTTGCCATCGGTCAGGGCCTGCGACGCGGCGGCAACGGCGAACTGCGCGAACCGGTCGGTCCGGCGCGCGTCCTTCCGATCCATGTATTTCGTCGGATCGAAGTCCTTCACCTCGCCGGCCATCTGCGACTCGTACGGGCTCGGGTCGAACCGCGTGATCCGCCCGATGCCGCCCCGGCCGTGCATCATCGAGTCCCAGGTCGCATCGACCGTGTCGCCGATGGGGGTGACGGCGCCGACGCCGGTCACGACGATGCGCTTCATGAGCCCACCCGCGCGCGCAGCGCGCGGATCGCCTCGCTGATCGACGGCGGGTCCGACACGTTGATGAGCTTCACGTCGGCGATGCGCTTCACCAGGCCGTTCACGACCTGGCCGGCCCCGATCTCGACGAACGTCGAGGCACCGCGCTCGGCCATGAACCGGACCGAGCGGAGCCACTCGACGCGCTGCGAGAGGTGGCGCACGAGCGCGTCGGGGATGCGCGCGCCACTCTCGTGGGGCGCGCCGCTCGTGTTCGCGACCACCGGCACGACGGGCTCGCGGAACTTCATGGTCCGCATGAACGAGGCGAGGTCCCCACCGATCGCGCCCATCGCGGGGAAGTGGAACGGGCCGGAGATCCGCAGCGGCACGACCTTGCGGGCCCCATTCCTCGTGAGCGCGGCGCTGACCTTCGCGACCGACTCGCTGTCGCCGGCGATGGTCACCTGCGCGGGACCGTTGTCGTTCGCGACCACCGCGCTGCCCTGCGGCACCGTTTCCGCGATCACCCGGTCGACGTCGGCCGCGGACATCCCGATGACGGCAGCCATCGCGCCTCGGGCGCCCTTCGTCGCGGCGAGCCGGCCGCGCTCCGTGACGAGGCGGAGCGCGTCCGGGAAGGTGAGGACGCCTGCCGCGACGAGCGCGCTGAACTCGCCGAGCGAATGCCCGGCGACGAAGGCCGGCCGGATCTCGTCGGGCAGCGCCGCGACGCCGCGCGGCTCGTGCCCGTCGCTCAGCCGCCCGGGCGCATCGGCCGCATCTTCGGCGAGCGCCTCGAGCAGCGCGACGCTGGTGGTGAGGATGGCCGGCTGCGCGACGCGCGTGTCGTCGAGCTTCGCCGCCGGACCGCTGAAACAGATCTCGCTCAGCTTGTACCCGAGGATCCGGTCGGCCTCGTCGAACACAGCGCGCGCACGGGCGGAGGCCTCGTATACGGCGCGGCCCATTCCGACCGACTGCGAGCCCTGCCCCGGGAAGACGAACGCGAGCGGCGATGCCATCGAGCGCAAGGTTAGCAAAGCGCGCGCGATCTGGCCGATTTCGCTACAGTCCTCCTGTAGCGAATATCCGTGGCTATGACCAGCGCGCACGCGCCCGCCGGCGCGCGCGGACCCACGCCGCGATCGAGGCCGCGACCCTCCGGGAGGCCGCCAAGCGCGGGTACGCCGGGCTCCGGATGACCGAGATCGCCCGACGCGCGAGGGTCTCGCCTCGCACCGTCTACCTGCATGCGCCATCGAAGGAGCGCTTGGTCCGCGACACGCTCCGCCGGCGTGCCGACGCGATCATCCGCCGCGTCGAGCGGTGGCAGCCGCGCGGAGACGCACCCGAGGGCATCTTGAACGAGCTCGTGGCGTTGCACGAACGGACCTATCGCGCGGAGAGCGCGACGCTCGAGACGCTGACGAGCGGCGGCGTGCCTCGCGATGTCGCCGAGATCCTGCGCGAGCTCGACGACGTGCGCCTCGCCCTCATCACGCGAACGCTCGATGGGCTCGCTCGGCGGCGCGTCCTGCGCGTCCGTCCATCCGAAGGCATCGCGCTCGCCCACGCGCTGCTCGCCTACCCGACCTGGCGCACCGCGCTGACCGGGCCGGCCGGCCGGCGGGCGCCGCGTTTCGTGGCCGCCGCCCTGCGGAGCTCGCTCCTCTCGTGACTGCGGCGGAGGCATGGCTGCGTGAGGTCGCCGTCGATCGACGGATCGAGCTGACCGGGCCGATCGAGGTGGTCCACCACCGGCCGTGGTCCACCGTGTATCGCGCGCCCGCTGGCGGGTCGGCGCTCTTCATGAAGGTCTGCTCCGTCGTGCAGCTGCACGAGCCGCGGG
>DATCQC010000227.1:0-13082 GCA_036569685.1 Candidatus Limnocylindria bacterium
CGCGAGCGTGATCAGGTACAGCGCGGCCGCACGGGCGACGACCAGCCGCTGATCCCGCGCCGACACGGGCGCACGCCCGGAAGGACCGCACGACCCTAGCCCGCGCGGCGCTCCTCGCCGGCAGTGAGCTGCGTCACACACTTGAAGATGAGCTCGCGGAAGCGCTCCTGCTCCCTCGCTGAAAGTCCGGCGAGCATCTCGCGCTCGATCCCGGCCGCCGCCGACCCCGCCTTCGTGAGCCGCGCGGTGCCCGCGGGCGTGAGGTAGAGGCCGAGCGTCCGGCCGTGGCGCGGCCGCCGCTCGATGAGACCATCCCGCTCGAGCACCGTGATGATCTCGCTCATCGTCTGCGGGGTCATCCGGCGCACGCGCGCGAGACCCGCGCTCGAGACGCCGCGGATGCGGGCCACGTCGAACATGATCCCCATTTGGGGCAGCGTGAGGTCGTGCGCCTCGAGCGCGCTGGCGAACCGCTGGGAGAAATAGTGATTGAGGATGCGCAAGCCGTAGACGGCGGACCCGGGCGGGCGCTTCAAGATCGACACAGACGACATATTGACAGGCTCCCGAATATTCGGCAACCTGATATCTGTGATCGACCTGCTCAGGCGGTACCTGGCCCCCTACCGGCGCGAGCTCGCGCTCGTCATCGGCCTCCTCTTCGTCCAGTCGATCGCCAACCTCTACCTGCCCGAGCTGAACGCCGACATCATCAACAACGGCGTCGTCACGGGGGACCTCGACTACATCTGGCGCGCGGGTGCGGTGATGATCCTCGTCACGCTCGTCTTCGGCGGCGCGTCGGTCGTCGGCGCCTACTGGGGCGCACGGGTCGCGATGGGTTTCGGCCGGGACATCCGGAGCGCGGTATTCCGGAAGGTGCAGACGTTCTCGCAGGTCGAGGTCAACCACTTCGGCACGCCGTCGCTCATCACGCGCAACACGAACGACGTGCAGCAGGTCCAGCAGTTCATCGTCATGGCCCTCGCGATGATGATCTCCGCACCGATCCTCGCGATCGGCGGCGCGATCATGGCCCTTCGCCAGGACGTGCCGCTCAGCGGCATGTTGCTCGTGATCATCCCGCTCATGGGCCTCGTGATCGGCCTGATCGTGACCCGCGCGATCCCGCAGTTCCAGGCGATGCAGCGCAAGATCGACCGCATCAACCTGGTGGTCCGAGAGGCGCTCTCCGGCGTGCGGGTCGTGCGCGCCTTCGTGCGCACGAGGCAGGAGGAGCGCCGCTTCGACGACGCGAACCGCGACCTCACCGCGACCGCGCTCCACGTGAACCGCCTGTTCTCCCTGATGATGCCGGCGCTCATGGTCATCATGAATCTGTCGACCGTGGCCGCGCTGTGGTTCGGGGCGATCCGCGTCGATAGCGGCGCGATGCCGATCGGCAACTTCACCGCGTTCCTTCAGTACATCATCCAGATCCTGTTCGGCGTGATGATGGCGACGGTGATGTTCATCATGGTCCCGCGCGCGGCGGTGTCGTCCGGCCGCGTCCAGGAGGTCCTTCGGACCGAGCCCTCGGTCCGGGATCCCGAGATCCCGGTGGCCCCGCCGCGCGGAGCGGGCGTGATCGAGTTCCGGGACGTCGAATTCCGTTATCCCGGCGCCGAGGAGCCGGTGCTGCGCGGCGTCTCGTTCACCGCGCGGCCGGGCGAGACCACGGCGATCGTCGGCAGCACCGGGAGTGGGAAGTCCACGCTCGTGAACCTCCTGACGCGCTTCTACGATGTGACCGGCGGCGCCGTCCTGCTCGACGGCGTCGACGTCCGGCAGCTCCGCCGCGACGATCTCTGGTCACGCATCGGCGTGGTCGCGCAGCGTGCGCTCCTGTTCAGCGGCACCGTCGCGAGCAACCTGCGCTTCGGCCGGGAGAGCGCGACGGACGATGAGCTGTGGCGTGCTCTCGACATCGCACAGGCCGGTTTCGTGCGGGACATGCCGGGCGCGCTCGAAGCGCCGATCAGCCAGGGCGGCACGAACGTCTCCGGCGGACAGCGCCAGCGCCTCGCGATCGCACGCGCGCTGGTGAAGCGGCCCGACGTGTACATCTTCGACGACAGCTTCTCCGCGCTCGACGTCAAGACCGATGCGCAGCTCCGCGCCGCGCTGCGCCGCGAGGTCGCGCGCGAGACCGTGCTCGTCGTGGCCCAGCGGGTCGCGACGATCATGCAGGCCGAGCGGATCATCGTGCTCGACGCCGGCCGCATCGTCGGCATCGGCACGCACACCGAGCTCATGGCGACCTGTACGACCTACCGCGAGATCGTCGAGTCGCAGCTCAGCGGGACCGAGGTGGCGGCATGAGGCCGGGAGGCCCAGGCGGTCCGGGTGGTCGGCCGGGCGGTGGTGGGCCCGGAATGATGGGCTTCGCGATGAACGCCCCGGCCAAGCCGAAGAACTTCGGGGCGTCGCTCCGGCGCCTGATCCGGATGCTCCGTCCGGAGCGCCGGCTCATCGCGCTCGTGCTCGTCCTCGGCGTGGTGAGCGTGGTGTTCGCCGTCATCGGGCCGAAGATCCTCGGCAACGCGACGAACATCCTCTTCGACGGCGTGCTGGGGAAGCAGATACCGGCCGGCATCACGAAGGATCAGGCGATCGCGGGCCTGCGGGCGCGCGGCCAGGACCGCTTCGCGGACCTGCTCGCGAGCACGAACGTGGTGCCTGGTCAGGGCGTCGACTTCGGCGCGCTGGGCGCCGCGGTCCTGCTGTTGACGGGCATCTACGTCCTGAGCGCCGTGTTCAGCTGGGCCCAGTCGTACCTCATGGCCGGCGTCACGCAGCGCACCGTCTATCGCCTTCGGCGGGACACCGACGAGAAGCTCGGTCGCCTGCCGCTCTCGTACTTCGATGGCCAGTCGCGCGGCGACATCCTGAGCCGTGTCACCAACGACATCGACAACATCGCGCAGACGCTGCAGCAGAGCCTCACCCAGCTCATGACCTCGGTCCTGACCGTGATCGGCGTCCTGATCATGATGTTCACGATCAGCCCGATCCTCGCGGGCGTCTCGCTGCTCGCGGTGCCGCTCTCGATCGGCGTGACCATCCTCATCGCGAAGCGGTCGCAGAAGCAGTTCGCCGCACAGTGGAAGCACACCGGACTCCTGAACGGCCACATCGAGGAGATGCACACCGGTCACAGCATCGTGAAGGTCTTCGGTCGCCAGCAGGATGCGATCGACACGTTCGACGCGCACAACGGCCGGCTCTACGCGGCGAGCTTCCGCGCGCAGTTCATCTCCGGCCTCATCCAGCCCGCGTTGCAGTTCATCGCGAACCTCAACTACGTGGCGATCGCCGTGATCGGCGGACTCCGCGTGGCGACGGGCACGATGTCGCTCGGCGATGTGCTCGCCTTCATCCAGTATTCACGGCAGTTCACGATGCCGATCGTCCAGACGGCCAGCATCAGCAACGTGATGCAGTCCGCGGTCGCCTCCGCGGAGCGCGTGTTCGAGCTGCTCGATGAGCCCGAGGAGCGACCCGACGCCGCGACGCCTCGGACGCTGGGCCAGGCCGTCGGGCGCGTCGCCTTCGAGAACGTCTCCTTCCGCTACAAGCCCGAGACGCCGCTCATCGAGGGCATGAACCTCGAGGTCGAGCCGGGTCAGACCGTCGCGATCGTCGGTCCGACGGGCGCCGGCAAGACCACGCTCGTGAATCTCCTCATGCGCTTCTACGAGGTCGATTCAGGTCGGATCACCGTCGACGGCATCGACATCCGCGATCTCGCGCGCGACGACCTCCGTCACACCTTCGGCATGGTCCTGCAGGACGCCTGGCTGTTCAACGGCACGATCCACGACAACATCGCGTACGGCGCCGAGCACGCGGCCGAGGAGCAGATCCTTGCGGCGGCGCAAGCGGCCCAGGTGGACCACTTCGTGCGAACGCTGCCCGAGGGATACCAGACGGTCCTCGAGGACGACGCGACCAACGTGTCGCAGGGGGAGCGCCAGCTGCTCACCATCGCGCGGGCCTTCCTCGCCGATCCGCCGATCCTCATCCTCGACGAGGCCACGAGCTCCGTCGACACGCGGACCGAGATGCTCATCCAGCGTGCGATGGCGACCCTCATGCGTGGGCGAACGAGCTTCGTGATCGCGCACCGGCTGTCGACCATCCACGACGCCGACGTGATCCTCGTGATGGACCACGGGCGCATCGTCGAACAGGGGACCCACGAGGAGCTCCTTGCCCGCCGCGGCTTCTACGCCGACCTCTACGAGAGCCAGTTCGGCGAACCGATGCTCGAGGCCGTCTAGACCGGACGGTCGCGCGCCGCGGACCACGCCGCGAGCTCCTTCACGCCGAGCGGCGGCGCGATCAGGTAGCCCTGGGCCAGATACACGTCGGTCTCGCGCAGCAGCGCGATCGCCGCGTCGTCCTCGACGCCCACGGCGACGATCCGTGAACCGAGCTCCGTGGCGCGCGCGACGAGTGCGCGCAGCACCGTGCCGGACTCGGCGTCACGCGCCGCGCCCGTGACGAGCGCCCGGCCCAGCTTCACGTAGGTCCACTGGATGAACGCGCCGGCGTCGAGCAGCTGCGGGGTGGTGACGTCGTCGAGCGCGAGACGCACGCCGCGCTCGCGGAGTCGCGCGAGCCCTGCGATCGGGGGATCCGTGCCCACGAGCGCGGCCGCCGCTACCTCGAAGGTGAGCGTGGTCGGGTCGCCCTGGATGTTGAGCGTTCGCTCGATGAGCCGAAGGAAGCTCTGGTCGCCGAGCAGCGACGGCGTGACGTTCACGCTCATGCCGATCCGCAGGCCGTCGCGGCGCCATACCGCCGCCTGGAGCACGGCCTCGCGGATGACCCAGGCGTCCAGGTCGTGCATGAGGCCGCCGCGCTCCGCGGCCGCGACGAATTCCGCCGGCGGAACGATGCCGCGATCGGGATGGCGCCAGCGCACGAGCGCTTCGACGCCGCGCAGCTCGAGCGTGCTGACGAGCACGCGTGGCTGGTAGTGGAGGACGAGCTCGTTCTCGGTGATGGCGCGCTCGAGCTCGAAGCGGAGCCCGCCGTCGGTCACCGCCGCAGCGTAGACGCCAGCATCCCGATCTCGTCGCGTTCGTGCTGAGCCGGCGAGCGCGTCGCCAGCCATGGCGGCATCTCGGCCGCGCTCATCGGCCGGGCGATGAAGTAGCCCTGGGCCTGATCGCAGCCGAGCGCGCGGGCGGCGTCGAGCTGCTCCTGTTCCTCGATCCCCTCCGCGACCACGACGAGACCGAGGGCGTGCCCGAGCTCGATGGTCGCCTTCACGATCGATCGGCTCGCGGCGTCATGGGCCAGCCCCGCGATGAACGCCCGGTCGATCTTCAGGGCGTGGACCGGCAGGCGCCGCAGATAGGCGAGCGACGAGTGGCCGGTGCCGAAGTCGTCGATCGCGATGTGCACCCCGATGTCGTGCAGCTGCATCAGTACGCCGAGTGTCCGTTCGGGGTCGGCCATCGCGACCGATTCGGTCAGCTCGAGGCAGACGCGCGCGGGGTCGATGCGCAATTCGGCGATGCGCCGGGCGACGCTCCCAGGCAGGCTCGGATCCAACAGGTTGCGCATCGAGATATTGACCGCGATGTCCACGGCGTCGGGACCGATCTGCCAGTCGTGGCCCTGCGCGAGCGCCCGGCCGATCACCCATTCGGTGAGCGGCTTGATCAGCCCACTGCGCTCGGCCGCGGGAACGAAGTCGGCCGGCGGGATTAGCCCGCGATCCGGATGCGGCCAGCGCACGAGCGCCTCGACGCCGTTGCACTGACCAGCGCGGAGGGCGATCACCGGCTGGTAGTGCAGGACGAGCTCGTCCGCCGCGATCGCCCGCTGCAGCTCCGCGGTGAGCGCGAGCCGCGCCGGGCTATGTGCGTCGATGGCCGCGGCGTAGACCATCGTGCCGCCGCCGGTGGCCTTCGCGGCGTAGAGCGCGATGTCGGCGCGCTGCAGGAGCGCGCTCTCGGTGTCTCCATGCTCCGGGAAGAAGCTCACGCCGATGCTCGCGGAGACCCCGATGGCGTGGCCCTCGAGCTCGACCGGCGTCTCGAGCGTGCGACGGATGCTGTCGGCCACCCGCAGGGCGTCCGGCGCGGCCGCGTCGAGCATGATCGCGAACTCGTCGCCGCCAAGGCGCGCGACGGTCTCGTTCGCTGGAACGATCCCGCGGATCCGGGTGCCGATCGCTCGCAGCAACCGATCGCCGAAGCCGTGGCCGAACGTGTCGTTCACGTCCTTGAAGTGATCGAGGTCGATGAGCAGCACGGCCACCGGCCGGCCGGTCGGGGTGGCGGCGTGGAGCGCGTCGTCGACCCTGCGGGCGAACAGGTTCCGGTTGGGCAGGTCGGTCAGGTCGTCGTGGAGCGCGAGGCGCTCGGTCTCGAGCGCGGCGCGCTTGGCATCGGTGACCTCTGTGGCGGACCAGATGACGTGCGGCTCGCCGCCGATGTCGACCGTCTCCGCGGACACCAGAAAGTGCCGGGTCCCGCCGCCGAGCCGATCGGTCTGGAGCGTGATGCCGTTCAGTCGATGCTCGCGACTGAATTGTTGGGTGATGAGCGCGCTGCTCTGCGCGTCGACGAGCCCGAGATCGGCCAGGGTTCCGCCGATGACCTGGGGGCGTGGTCGCTCGACGACCGCAAGAAAGGCGTCGTTCACGTCGACGATCTTGCTGTCGCTCGCCCGGCTGATGATCAGGCTCGACGGCGCGGCAGCGAACGCCGCAGCGAAGCGGTCGGTCGCCGCGCCGAGCGCCTGGGTGCCCTCCTCGCTCCGGAGCGCGATCCATGCGTAGCCAGCGAGCGCACCGAGGATCCGGATGTCGCGCGGCGTGTACGGCTCCTGCGAGTCGCGTTCGAAGTAGAGGACCCCGCGCGTCCTTCCGTCGCGGATGATCGGGACGGCCAGCGCGCAGAGCGACGTGTGCCGCTCGCCGATGTATTCCTTGTCCTTCAGGACGTCGTCGATCCGCTGGATCTGTCCGGTGCGCCAGGCGCGGCCGGTGACGCCTGTGCCGACGGGATACGGCCGGCCGAGATACTCCTGCGGCCCGCCCAGCGTCGCGGCGACGTGGAGCTGCTCGCCGCTCGCGTCGGAGGCGATGAACGCCGCGACGACGGATGGCACCGCGCTGACCGCGGCGCTCAGGATCGCCTGCATGGTCTCCCGCGCGGCGGCACCCGCGACCAGTGCGGCCGTCGCATTGGTCAGCGCCTCGGTCTTCGCTCGCCCGCTCGGTGAGATCGTCGCGCAGCCCCCGCAGGAATCCGATCGACACGGCGACGACGACGATGAGCAGCACCGTCGGGAGCTCGCCGTGCTCGATGATCGCCCAGATCCCCGCGCCGTCGCGCATGCGCAGGATCACGGTCAGCGTGACCATCTCGATCGCGACGACGACCAAGGCGACGCGCTGGCGGAAGACCCACGCCGCGAGGCCCACGGGAATGATCGCGAACGGGAGCTGCGCCTCAAGATTGACGTCATTCAGGGCGAACACGAGCGGATAGGCGACCGCGACGAGGACCGCGCCGACCGCGAGGGCGCGCTGCCTCAGGCGCGCTTCGGCGAGGTTAAGCAGGGTGTTCCATGTTCTCGTCGAACGCTACGGAGCGTGCGATGGTCCGGTATGACGGGGCCGTCATCGCGATGCGCGACAGCCGAGACGGCTAGAGTTTCCTCAGCAAATGCCGATGAGAGTGCGCGTCTGCCGGTGCAGGCCGCGGTCTTCAAAACCGTTGACGGGGCGTTGCACGTTCCGTGGTGGGTTCGACTCCCATGCACTCTCGCAGTGAGCACGGACAGCGAGCGCGACGATCTCGCGGAGGAGCTCGAAGGTCCTGCGACGGACCTCGCCGCGGATGTCGAGCCCGGCCGCACGTCGGCCATCGCCGCGCTCCGCTATCGGGACTTCCGGCTGTTCTGGTTCGGCCTGCTCGTATCGAACGTCGGGACCTGGATGCAGATGTTCGGGCAGGGCTATCTCGTCGTGCTGCTCGCGGTCCGTGACGGCGTCCCGCAGCTCGCGCCGCTCTACCTCGGCCTCGTCGGACTGGCCCGCGCGATCCCGGGCCTCACCCTCGGCCTGTTCGGCGGCGCGCTCGCCGACCGGACCGACCGCCGGCGGCTGCTCCTCGTCACGCAATCCGCGGCGGCCGTGACGGCCGCGATCCTCGCGACGCTCGCGATCACCGACCGGATCAACATCGTCGAGATCCTGCTGCTGGGCGCGCTCAACTCGACGATCTTCGCCTTCGACGCGCCGACGCGGCAGTCGATGGTCCCGCGCCTCGTGCCCGAGCGCGATCTCATGAGCGCGATCGGGCTCAACTCCGCCGCGTTCAACGGCCCGCAGATCATCGGCCCGGTCATCGGCGGCCTGATCTACGCGCCGTTCACGGACCGGCCGACGTTCGGCGCGGGCCTCCTCTTCTACATCAACGCGATCTCGTACCTCGCGGTCGTTGTCGCGCTGCTGCGCATGCGGCCGGTGCCGATCATCGGGAAGAGCGGCGACGTCTCGATGCTCGACTCGATCCGCGAGGGTCTCGCGTACATCCGCCAGGACGTCGTCGTGAAGTGGATCGTCATCCTCGCCGCGGCGACCGCGCTGTTCGCGCGTCCGTATATCCAGCTGCTCCCGGCGGTCGCCCACTCGGTCCTGCAGGTCGGCGCCGTCGAGCTGTCGTGGATGCTCGCGGCCTCGGGCGTCGGCGCGCTCGGAGGCGCGCTCGCGACGTCCGCGCTCGGTGGCCTCCGGAGGCGCGGTGCCGTGCTCATCGGCTCGGCCGTCGCCTTCGGTGTGTTCCTCGTCGGCTTCACGCTCCAGCGCTCGCTCGTGCTCTCGCTGCCGTTCCTCGTGCTGCTCGGGTTCTCGACGATGGTGTTCCTCGGGATGGCGAACGGCCTCCTGCAGACGCGCTCGCCCGATCACCTCCGCGGCCGTGTCATGAGCGTGTACACGATGGTGTTCATGGGTCTCATGCCGCTCGGCTCGATGGTCATGGGCTCGATCGGAAGCGTCGTCGGCACCGGAGGCGGACTGCTGGCCGGCGGCGTCGCGTGCACGATCGTCGCGCTGTACGCCGGCGCGCGCATCGCCCCGCTCCGTCAGGTCACCGGCGGCGTGCGGCCGTTGGCCGCCGGACAGGGGCCCAGCGCCTGACCGTGCCGCGGATCCCCGCGTTCGTCTTCGCGGTCGCGCTCGGCAATCTCCTCGTGCCGCTGAACTCGACGATGATCGTCGTCGCCCTGCCGCTCATCGGCCGCGACCTCGGCGCCGATCACGTGACCCTCGCGTGGCTCGTCACGTCGTACCTCATCGCGATGGCGTCGCTCCAGCCGATCGCCGGCCGCCTCGGCGACCGGTTCGGCCGGCGCCGCTTCATGCTCGGTGCGCTCATCTATTTCATCGTCGCGTCGGTCGGCGCGGCGCTCGCGCCGAACCTCCTCGTGCTCGTCGCGTTCCGGCTGCAGCAGGCCCTCGCGGCGGCGGCCGTCGTGCCGAACAGTCTCGCGCTCCTGCGCGGCCGCTCGATCGAGGGCAAGGCCGGCACGTACTTCGGGATCTCCGGCGCGACGACAAGCATCGGCGCCGCGATCGGCCCGCTCCTCGGCGGCCTGCTCTCGGCGATCGACTGGCGGCTCATCTTCCTGGTGAATCTGCCGCTCGCGGGGCTCGCGTTGTTCATGGCCTGGCGTTCGCTCCCGGCGGGAGACCCGCCGCGCCGGACGGCGCATCCCGACATCGCCGGCGCGGTCACGCTCGGCGTGCTCCTCTCGCTCGCGGCCTGGACCCTCACCGAGGCCGGGACGCTGGCGCCGGTCGTGACCGTCGTGCTCCTCGCGATCGTCGTCATCGTGGCGGTGCTGTTCGTCCGCTACGAGTCGCAGCACGCCGATCCCGCGCTCCCGCCGTTCCTGTTCACGATCCGTGCGTTCACGAGCGCGAACCTCACGATCGCGTTCTCGAACCTCGCGCTCTACGGCACGTTCCTCGCGGTCCCGGTCATCCTCGCGGGATCCGGACCCGACGCGACGATCCGCGGCGGGATCGCGATCAGCGCGCAGTCGGTCGCGATGATCGTGCTGTCACCGGTGAGTGGCGCGCTCGTCGACCGGGTTGGAGCGCGCTGGCCGACCGCGCTCGGGGGCCTGCTCATCGCGGCGGGGCTCGGCATCCTCGGGCTCTCGGGCCGGGCCTCGGACTTCGGCATGCTCCTCATCTGTATGCCGATCACCGGCGCCGGAGTCGCGCTCACGTTCCCCGCGACGCGCATCGCCGCCCTCGACGCGGTGCCCGCACGCTTCGCGGCGCTCGCGTCCGGGGTGACGTCGTCGAGCCGCTACTTCGGTGGGATGATCGGCGCGCTCGTCGCGGGGCTCGCGCTCGTGGAGACGTCAGAGGCCGCGGCGGCGCGGCTCTTCCTCATCCTCGCGGCGTCCGGGCTCGCGGCCGCGCTCGTCGGATCGCGGCTCCCGCCGCACCCAGCTCCGTCGGTCGATGCGGAGGCCTCGCCCGCCGGCTAGACCCGCGTCGCGATCCGGCGCACGGTCCCGGCCGTGCCGTCGACCTCGACGAGCTCGCCGTCGATGAGCGTCTCGAGGGCAGTGCCGGTGCCGGTCACCGCCGGGATCCCGAACTCGCGCGCGACGAGCGCCGCGTGCGAGAGCGCGCCCCCGACGTCGGCGACGATCCCGCTCGCCATATTGAACAGCGGGACCCAGCTCACGGTCGTCGCCCGACAGACCAGCACGTCGCCGCGCTGGAACCGCTCGAAGTCCGCGGGGCCGTTGACGAGCCGCGCGGGCCCGCGGCCGCGGCCGGGCGAGGCGGCGACGCCGCGCAGCACGTCGCCGCCGGTCTGCTGCACGCGGTAGCTGAGGTCGCGGATCGCTGACGACGGGACAGGCGCCGCCGGCGGCGCGCCGATGGATCGCGGTGGCCGCCGGCGCCGATCGCGCTCGAACGCGCGCTTCCGCTCATCGATAAGCGCGCGACGGTCCGCGCCCGTGCTGAGCGCGTCGCGAACGTCGGTGATGCCGAGATGCATGATGTCCCCGGCCGCCTCGATGTAGCCGGCGCGTTCAAGTACGGCGCCGACGCGCAGGATGAAGCGCCGGGCGTGCGACTGGCAGAGCCGGTCGATCCAGTAGTTGTGCTCCTCGCTGAGCGAGCCGCACGCCTTCGCCGCCGCGACGAGCTCGTCGAATCGCGCGAGATCATCGGGCCGGTCGCGCAGCTCGTCGCGCGTCCGCTCCTCCAGCGCATCGCTCTCGGCCAGGAGCCGAGCGCGGCGTGGCGCGGGATCGTCGCCACCCGACCGAACGAGCCGCGCGAGCTCGACGAACAGCAACCGCGGCTCGTCGGACCAGGACGGGCTCATGATGCCAAAGCCGGTCTGACCGACGTCTCCGTGGACCTCCAGGAACCCCTCGATCGCGTCGCGCACGCGGGCGCCGCCCTCGAACGGCGCCAGGTCGTCGAGCGTGCGCACCGACGCGAGCGCGCTCGCGACCTCGGGCGATGAACGGATCAGCGCCGCGAGCGCGTGCAGGCGTTGCTGCAGATCCTGCAGCGTCGCGGCCCGGCCCTGCCAGAACGTCGGCACGTCGGTCGCGGGCCGCCCGGTCATCGCGGCATATGCCATCGCGAGCTCCTCGAGCAGGCAGTACACCGGCGGGACGATGAGCATGTGGATGAGCCAGATGTCATTCACCTTCGGCCAGAAGGCGTCCCACGCGGCGAGCGCGCTCGCCCGGTCGTCGATGCGTGCCGCCCGGATCCAGCTGAATTGCGCGAGCACCGCAGGGAGGTAGCGCTCCGGCCAATCGCGTCCGAGCGTGCGCGCGGCGTCGCGCCGGCGCCGCACCGCCGCCGCCTCGAGGCCGGGCATGTCGGCCGCGGGCGCGAGCAGCACACGCGTCGCGTACATATAGCCGTGGACCGCGCGGTACACCACGCGCGCGGGCGGACCGAACACGAGGTTCGCCCGGTCGAGACCGAACGCCGGCGCATGCAGCACGTATTCGCACGACAGCGCGGGCATGCACTCGTCCATGTGCACGTCCTCGCGCGTCCACGTCAGGTTCGCGTCCGCGGGATCGTCCCAGTCGACGGTGAACTCGGCCGGCGCGGGACGTGTCGTGATCGGCCGCGATTGCAGGAGGTACAGCGAGCCCGCGGCGAACGCGCACTCGACGTCGACCGGCGCTCCGCTCTCCACTTCGAGCGCGAGCGCCAGCCGGGCGACCTCGCGGACCTGCTCGTCGTCGAGCACCGAGCGGTCGCCCGCGAGCGTGCGTTTCAGGATCGCGACGTCGGCCTTGCGAACGGCGTACGTGTCCGGGGTGACGGTACCCGAGGCGATCTGCTCGCCGAGCCCGAGGCACGCGTCGATGACGACGGTGCCGCGGTCGCCGGCGATCGGATCGACCGAGAACGCGATCGCGGCGGCGTCAGCCGGGACGAGCTCCTGCACGAGTACCCCGACGCGCGGCGCTGCCGTGATCCCGTGCTGCTTCCGGTACGCGACCGCGCGATCGGATGATGCCGAGCGCCAGCACGCGAGCACAGCGTCCGTGATCGCATCGGCCCCGCGCACGTCGAGGATCGTCTCGTGCTGCCCGGCGAACGAGGTCTCGCCGCCGTCCTCGCCGATGGCTGACGAGCGGACCGCGACCGCGGGATCCTCACGGCCGGTGCGCGCCCGCAGCTCGGCATGGCCCTGCGCGACGAGCGCGTGGAGGGCCGCAAGTGCGGAGCGGTCACCGCCGAGCGCCGGACCAAGCTGGTCGAACACGCTCGCGTCGAGGCAGAATCCGGCGGGCACGCGGAAGCGATGCGCGAGCCGCGACAGCGTGGCCGCCTTTGCGCCCACGATCTGTGCGTCGTGCGCCGCTACGTCGCCAAGGAAGGCCGTCTTCATTGGTCCGCGAGTCTACGCAGCGCTGC
Organism: Candidatus Limnocylindria bacterium; assembly: GCA_036569685.1. GTDB lineage: Bacteria > Chloroflexota > Limnocylindria > P2-11E > P2-11E > UBA4735. Next base: position 12,959 of record DATCQC010000227.1, read on the forward strand.
CTAAACTGCCAGGGGCATGGGAAACGTAACGGTGAAGCTGCACGGCGCCTTCAGCGAGTTCGCCGGCGGAGCGCGCAGCGCGACGGTCGAAGCGACCGACATCGCGAGCGCGCTCGCGGGCCTG
>DATCQC010000228.1:0-6762 GCA_036569685.1 Candidatus Limnocylindria bacterium
TCGCCGTACTTCTTGCCCCAGCTCGAGACCTGGATCCGCGCGCAGACCGACGGCACGTCGCCGCCCATCGCGGAGTAGCGCGCGAAGCCCGGCACCCGGGAGTAGGTGAGCGCCGGGAACGCCGAGATGTCGGTCGGCAGCGCGGACGGGAAGATCCGCGTGCCCACAAGCGCGGTCAGTCCTGCAGTTGCCTTGAGCCGTGCGGCCACCGCGGCCTCCACCGAGAGCTCGGTCACTTCCGGAGAACCGTCATGAGCGCCTCACCGATGAGCACCGGCCCGTCCTGCGAGGTCCGGTCGAGCGCCGGCCGGAACGACGGCTCCGCGGCCATCTTCGAGTCGCCGTACTCGAGGAGATCGGCGTACCACTTGTCGCTGGCGACCTGGATCACGACGCCATAGGCGTTCTCGCTCATGACCTCGACCTTGATCGAGTCGCGGTAGTGCTCCTCGCCCTGCTTGTGGTGGATGCTGTCGTAGGGCGCGCGCTGCTTCCAGCGGGTCTGCATGAGCTCCGCCATCGGCATGACGCAGCTGCGCTTGTTGCTCTCGACCAGGCCGAGGGCCTCGGCGATCTTCTTGTCGAAGTCGCCAGTCATGACCACGCGCATCGACAGCAGCATCAGGATGCCCTCAGACCGGAAGCCGCCGCACGACGTCGACCGAGTCGCCGGGCGTCTTCGCGCCCGAGCGCATGTGGTCGGTGTACGGCCGCTGTCCCGCGGTCATTACTCAGTCACCAGTCGAAGGCCAAGTTCCAGGTGGTCTTTCCGGGCCACCACGGCGGTGATGCGATAAGGCCCGGCGCGCTTCACCACTCCGAGTCGGTCCGTTATTGGCCCTACCCGATCGAGCACCGTGACGTCTGTCCCAGACGGCACGAGCATGCGCACGTCCTCGATGAAGATGGCTCCGGTGCTGCCGAGCTGCTCGCTGGCGGCCTTCGTGTACACGCAACAGGGCAGCGCGGCGGCGAGCGCGCGCCAGTCCTCGGCGCCCTCGCCATAGTCGATGCCCGACGGCGACAGCTCCTCGGACGGCTGGTCGTTGCGCTCCACGAGCGCCCGGTCGGTCATGTCCTGGCGGGCGCCCATCAGGAAAACGCAATCGCAGGGCCGAGCGACGCCACGAGCTCGGCGCGCTCGGTCGCGTACGAAGTGAACGTCTCGGCGTGATCGCCGACCGTCTGCGCGCTGAGCCCCTCGTACTGCGCGGCGATCCGCACCAGGTCGATGGTCACGCGGATCCGGCGCGCGTCGTCCACGGTCGGCATGTAGGTGATCGCGACGCGCTCCGCCCAACCCCAGGCCGGATGCGTCCCGGTCTGCAGCCGCTCGAGGCCGCGGCCGCCGTACCAGACGAAGAAGTCGGTCTCATCGAGCGTGCGGTAGAGCGGGCCCGCGAGGAACGACCAGCTCTCGACCAGCGACGAGATATCGGCCGGGTCGCTGACCGGGCGCTCGAGGAACAGCATCCGCTCGTTCAGTCCGGGGACCGTGAGCGTCAACTCCGCGTGTGGGCCGTGCTCGCGCACGATGAGCGCGTCCGCGTCGTCGATCAGCCGCTGCACGGCTGCGTCCGAGAGGTCACTCTCCACATGCGTTCGCCAATCCGCCACGGTGATAAGCGCAGCCATCTATGACGCTGCCAGATAGCCGACAAACCGATCGTCGAACTCCGCGAATCCGGCGACGCGGTTGCAGACCATGTGAAGAAGTGCTCGATACGCGCCCGTGCTGTGGTCATGGTCGATCGCGATTAGAGACTCATCCTCAGGAAGCGGCGACCCGCAAAAGCCGCAGCACCCTTCCTGCGCGTCGAGATATTCGTAGAACATTTCCTCGGTCAGTCCGTACTTGCGCAGGCGCCGCCGGCGCACAGCCGCAGCGACGAGTTCTGGATGCGCCGCTTTCCACGCATCATTCTTGGCCTGGTACACCGCGCGCTCTGCATCGGTCATCGCGTGGTAGAACGCCCGTTGCCGCACCCGGCCGCGCGCGCGAATCTCTTCGCGGTGCGACTCGCGATATCGCCTCTGCGCTGCAGCAGTCCCGCTCATGCCGGCTCGTACAGCACGGCGATCGAGAGCCCGTCGATGTCCGAGAGCGTGAAGGTCAGGTCGCCATTCAGGTTGTAGAGCGCGCGGTCGAACGGCCCGATGAGGAGCTCGCCGGTGCTCGCCGGCACGGTGACCGCGAGGTCCGCGACCGCCTTGCCGCGGAACAGGACCGGCGTGACGAACGTGATGACGCAGTCGACCGCGGCCGACTTCTTCGCGTACAGGAACAGCCGACCGGCGTTCAGGACCGAGAACGTGTCGGTCGTCGTGAGCTCGGCCGGGACGTGATAGGTCGGCACGACGCCGGCCTCGACGAGCAGCTGGGGCGTGAGCGGTACGGTCGCCACGCGCTACCGACCGGACCGGCGCGATTGCTTCGGGGCCGTGACGGGCTTCAGATCGGGGGTCGCAGCCGCCGCGGTCGGAGCCGCCGCGCGAGACCCTGGGCGATGGGCCAGGCGCGGCGGCGTCCCGACAATGGGCGGTGCGGCGGCAACTGGAGGCGCGGAGGCGAGGCCGAGACGCTCGGCCGTCGCCCACGGGATGAGGTCGCGGGGCTGGGCGTAGATCGTCTTGCGATCGGGGTCCTTCGCGTCGCAGACCTGACCGGCCGCGTTGAGGAATACCTGGCGATCGCAGACCCACGACCCGCGCGGATCGAGCGGCTGCGGCGCGTCGACGATGAGCAGGTCGGAGGAAGCGGCCACCGTCATTCGCCGAACCGCTTCTGGGTGACGATGATGGTGCCGGTGCCCTGTGAGCCGCCAACATTGGCCTTGATCTTCGGCCGGTAGAACCCGAAGGGCGGGGCGGTCGTGACATAGGTCCCGACACCGCCGATCGCTACGGTCGCCTCCGCCTGCACGACGCTCTCGTCTGAGAAGTCGGCCAGGTTCGCGCCGTAGACGGTCCACTTGAGGTCGTGGGTCGTAACCAGCAGCGTGAGCGCGAGGGTCTGCCAGTTGCGCATATCGACGTGGCACACCTCGACGTAGGTGTCGAGCGACAGCAGGCCCGCGGGCTTCGTCTGGCCGTACACGGCGGCTTAGGCCACCCGTTCCGCGAGTACGTACACGATCGCGGCGGGCTGGGTCGCGCCGGTGAGCGACGTGACCCGGAGAGAGCCTCCGGCCGCGATCTCGTGGGCGGCGCTATCGATGGTCGCCGCGCGAACGAGCGCCTTCGCGGCACCGCTCGCGGCCATCGCGTCGGTGATCGCCGTGGCGCCATTGCCCACCGTGAGCGTGGTGGTCGCGACGCCGGCACCGGTGAGCACCAGCCAGGCATCGACGACCCGGACCTTGTTGGTCATGAGGACGTTCTTGGCCGCGAGCGCGCCGGCCGCGATCACGACGCGGAACAGCAGGGGGATCGCGCCGATGACGTTGTCGTCAGCCCCGACCTTCACGACGGTGCCGTCGAGTGAGCCGGCGGTCGCCGTCATCGCCGTCCACGTCGGCGACGCCTGGGTGCCGGTGTTCATGTACCGGACGAAGTTGGTCGTGTCGACGAGCGTGTCGCCGGGCAGCGCCTGCGTGGCGAACGTGCCGGCTGCGCCGTTCGAGGGGACGCCGGCGTTGAGCCAGATGTCGCGCCGGATCGGAACCTTGCGGGTCATCGCGTTTCTCCTTCGCGTCGAGGGTCGCGGCGGTGGACCTCACGGCCCACCGCCCGCCCTCCGGTCGCTGCTTGTGTGCTGTGTCGGCTTAGGCCTGGACCGTCCAGGTGCCTCCCGAAGCGAGGTTCGTCCAGATGCCCGCCTCGAAGCACGCGATCTGGAGCGTCTCGCCGATCGCGTCGGCGGAGATGTACTTGCCGGCCGTGCCCGCGACATCGGTCGCCGTCGCACAGACCTGCTCGGCGATGAGCGGCGTGACGCGGTGCTCCTGGGCCGCGCCCACGTAGAACGTGAAGCGGAGGCCGGGCGTGGCCGCGGGCAGCTTCGCCGCGATGGCGCCGGCGGCGCCCTTGCTCGAATGCGCGGTGCCGCTGTCGTCCGCGGTGAGGATGTAGTCCGCCGTGTGGACCGCGACCTCCAGCGGTGCGTGGCCGTTGAGCGTTTCGTTGTTCGCCATCGTCGTTGTTCCTCAGCTTTCTTTCTGGTTCTTACGGGGCCGTGGCGATCGTGACGATGCCGGCGGGGCGGATCACGCCGAACGCGGCCCGCTGCTCCGCGAGGACCGCGACGAGATTGCGGATGAAGAAGTCGGCGTGCGAGTCGCTGACCGCGATCGACGCCTGCTCGCGGTCCCACAGGACGCAGAGGGTGAAGTCGCCGGTGAGCCCGGTGCCCTGCGCGAGCTTCTCTTCCTCGGCCACGGGGAGGCCCCACAGGCGCGGGTTGCCGAGGACCGACGGACCGCCGAAGTAGTAGCGGTTGTCGTCGTCGGCCAGGAGGTCCATCGCCTCCCAGTCGAGCGGGTGCATGACGAAGGCCGTCGGGTTGACGCGGCCGATGAGCTTCGCGGTGGTGCGGGCCTTGCGCGTGGTCGTGAGCAGGTCGGTGTTCCACGCCTGCGTGGAGAGGCCGGTCTGGGCGAGGATGCCCTTGAGCTCCGGGGCGACGCCCGATCCGTTCACGACCTCGTCGGCGAGCTTGTTGCGGAGCCCCTTGAGGAGCTCGTCGTCGATCATGCCGCGCAGCTGGCCCGCGTCGGCGAGGCCGCGCTTCGTCGCGGCGATCCAGTGGGCGAGGCTCTGGACGATCGCGGTGTCGACCACCAGGTCGAACCCGGACTGCGGCTTGCCGCCGGTCGTGGCTGTCGCGGTCGCCTCGGCAACCGGCGCAGCGTTGTTCGCGCGGGCCGTCTCACGCACCCAGGTGACCGAGTCGGACTGGGTGGTGCGGTGGCCGATGAGGTCGAGGATCGTGATCGGCGCGAAGGGCAGGAACGCGTAGTCGGGCTGGCGGTCCGGGATGACGAACGCGCCGGCCGACGTCGCGCTGGCCCCGGTCACGGGTGCGATGGCCGCGGCCTGCATCCCGCCGCGCTTGAGCAGCGAGCTGACCGCGAACGGCGGGGAGTCGCCGACGCGCCGGTTGTCGGGGATCCGGCCGTCGATCATCGCCGTGGCCATGAAGGCCTTGAACTCCTGGGACTCGACGAACGCGGCGCCGAGCGTCTGGGCCTCGCGGCGGACGTCCTCGGGACGCGGGCCGGCGCCCGGCTGCGCGATGCCGCCGGTGCGCGCGAGCGACGTGAGGCGCTCGGTGTTCTTGCTGCGGAGGCCCTCGCTGATCTCGAGCGTCTCGACGTCGTGCTCGAGCGCCTCGATCTTGCGGTTCGACTCGGTCACGACCGAGAGGTCGGCCGCGCTCATCGCGAAGGCCGGGTCCTTGCCCTTCGCGACGTCCTCGGCGTCGAAGGCCGCCTTGACCGTGTCGGCGAGACCCTTGATCTCGAGCCGCTTCGCTTCAATGACTGGACTGCGCTTCATCTGTCTGCCCTTCTCTCTGTTTAGTGCGCCATCGCGGGGGACGTGAGCCGGACGAAGCGCGATCGCTCCGCCGCGCTCGAGGTCGCGGGGGCCTTCGCGGCTGGCTTGGTGAGCGTCCGAAGAACCTCGGCCGCCTCCAGGAGCTGCGTCGCGACGGCGTCGATCCGCTCGTTCTGCTGGGTGCCGAGTCCGCGGCTCTCTTTCGCCCGCATCGAAACCGCTGCGTGCGCGTGCGCGAGCAGCTCGGACGTATCCGTCGCGAGGCGCTCGCACCGTTCGGCGAGGGTCACAGGCTCCGTGGTTGCGCCGGGCTGGGGCATCGGGTCCGCGACCTGCGCGCGGCGCGGGTTGCGCCCGACCGCTTCGCTGAACGGCATGACCCGATCGGCCATCCCGGCCGCGACCGCGTCGGTCGCGCCGAGCACGCGGCCCTGGCCGTAGCTGTCGCGGACCGTCGCGACCGGGACGCCCCGGCCCTTCGCGACGTCGCGGGTGAACATGCCGTAGTACGAGTCGACCCGCTCCTGGATCGCGGCCTTCGCGTCGGCGCTGAGCGGCTCGAACGGGTTGCCCTCGGTCTTGAACTTGCCGGCGCTGATGAACGTCGGGACCACGCCCATCTCGGCGAGCGCCTTGCTCTTGTCCATGTGGACGTTGAACACGCCGATCGAGCCGGCCTGCGCGGACGGCGACATGATCACCTCGGTCGCCTGCGACGCGAGCCAGTACGCGGCGCTCGCGGCCATCGTGTTGACGACGGCGATGATCGGCTTCTCGGCCCGCGCGGCGAGGATCTCGGCCGCGAGCTCGGTGATCCCGTCGACGGTGCCGCCGGGCGAATCGATGTCGAGCACGATCCGCGCGATGGACGGATCGGCGAGTGCCGAGTGCAGCTGATCAGCGAGCTCCATGCACGAGGCACCGCCGAACAGGAACGACCAGATGTCGGGGCGGTTCGAGATGGTGCCCTGCATCGGGATGACCGCGACCCCACCGCGGGCCGGCTTCGCAGGCCCGGCGGCCGCGCGCATCGATGTGGTGATCTCGGCGTCGCCATGCGCAGCGACCCACGCGAACATGCGCTCGAGCGCGGCGGGGTTGATCGCCCACACCTGCTCGCGGAGAAGCCGGTCGACGGCCTGAGCCTTCACGCGCTCCGGACCCTATCCAGTCGTCAGGCGCTCATGGGCGCCGCGAGGGCCGAAATCCTCATCAAAACGTCTAGGGAAATCGACTACGCCAGTGCGAGCAGTTCCTCATCCTCCG
>DATCQC010000229.1:0-2828 GCA_036569685.1 Candidatus Limnocylindria bacterium
CCCGCCGGTCACGGGGAAGCCCGCACCGCGCGCCGGGCGCCTCCGCACGCGGACGCTCGCCAAACGCGGCGAGCAGGCGCACGTGTGCATCGGCTGGCGCGGCGTCCCGCAGCTCCACCCGGACAAGTTCGCGATCGACATGGTGAACGCGGTCCTCGGCGAGGGGATGTCGAGCCGGCTCTTCCTCGAGCTGCGCGAGAAGCGCGCGCTCACCTACGACGTCCACTCGTACATCTCCAACTACTCGGACGCGGGGCACGTGGTCGTCTACGCCGGCGTGGCGCCGACCCGCGCGCGCGAGGCGGTCGCGGCCGCGCTGGCGGAGGTCGCGCGGTTGCGGAACGAGCCGGTCGCGGAGGCCGAGCTGCTCCGCGTGCGCGACTTCGTCAAGGGCCGGATCGAGCTCCGGCTCGAGCACTCGCGCGGCGTCTCGAGCTGGCTCGCCGGCCAGGAGCTGTTCCTCGACCGGATCCGGAGCGTCGAGGAGCTCATCGCGATCATCGACGGCATCTCGGCCGCCGACATGCAGCGCGTCGCCCGGCAGTATCTGCGACCCGAGCTCGCATACCTCGCGGCGGTCGGCCCTCGCGCGACGGTGAGCGAGCTGGTGGCACCCGACGCGGACGAAGAACCGGTGATGGAGAAGGCCTCGTGACCGAGACCGTGCAGCGGACCCTCATCGTCCTCAAGCCCGACGCGGTCCAGCGGGCCATCGCGGGCGAGCTCCTCGCGCGCTTCGAGCGGCGCGGCCTTCGGCTCGCAGCCCTCCGTCTGGTCAAGGTGGAGCGCGCCCTCGCCGAGAAGCACTACGCGGTCCACAAGGGCAAGTTCTTCTACGACGACCTCGTGGCGACGATCAGCGCGTCGCCGGTCGTGGCGGCGGTCCTCGAGGGTCCGAACGCGATCGCCGTCGTCCGCGCGATGGTCGGCGCCACGCGGCCGCACGAGGCCGCGCCGGGCACGATCCGCGGCGACTACGCGCTCGTCGGCCTGCGCAATCTCGTCCACGCGAGCGACGCGCCCGAGACGGCTGCCGCGGAGATCGCGCTCTGGTTCCCCGACGGGGTCGTGGCGTACACCCGCGATCTCGAGCGGTGGATGACCGATGAGGGCGCGCCGAGCTAGCTGTACCGCTTCGCGCCCGAGGTGTCCGCTTCGGGGCACAAGCCGTGCGGCGCCCACTCACTGTCGTTCTTCCTGAGACCGCACTGACACGCATCGAGGTCGAACGCGAGATGCCCGCGCATCGGACGTGCGCGTATGGCCTGGCCATGCTTCCGGCCATTCGGTCCCTCGTACCCGCAGACTTCGAGCAAGCCCTTGCGCGGGGCGATGTCGGGATGGCCCTGCAGCCCCTGGTGAACATCCGTAGCGGCCAGGTGGTCCGGCTCGAGGCCCTCGCGCGGTGGCAACACCGGCTGCGTGGTCAGATCGCGCCGGCCACGTTCATCCCGCTCGCCGAGTCGTGTGGCCAGGCGACGGCGCTCGCGTTCCAGATCCTGCGTCAGGCCTCCCGCTCCCTCCCGGAGTGGCGCGCGCACGCGGCCGGGCTCCGCGTCGCGGTGAACATCTCCATGCAGACGATGCAGGACCCGTTGTTCGCGGACCGGCTCGGCGCGTTCCTCGTGCGCAACGGCGCGCGGGCCGAGTGGTTCGAGCTCGAGATCACCGAGAGCACGTTCATGCACGAGCCCGAACGCACCCTCGCGGCGGTCGAGAATGTCCGACGGCTCGGGTTCGTCGTATCGATCGACGACTTCGGCACGGGCTACTCGAACCTCGGCTACCTCGCTGCGCTTCCGGTGAACGCGGTGAAGATCGACCGGCAGTTCGTCACGCCGATGACGACGGACCACCGCCGCGAGGCGATCGTCCGCGCGACGATCGCGCTGGGCCATGACCTGGGCTTCGAGGTCGTTGCCGAGGGCGTGGAGGATCGGGAGGTCTGGGAGCTGCTCGGCGCGCTCGGATGCGACGTCGCGCAGGGCTATCACATCGCGAGGCCGATGCCGGCGGTCGAGGTGACCGCCTGGCTCGAGGCCTGGGATCCGGCGAACGCGGCGCTCGGTCGCCGCAGGATCGACCCGATGCGGCGCGCGCGCACGTTCGGCCCGGCCCCCGCCCGGCACGTGCTCGTGGCCGACGATGAGCCCGCGATCGTCGAGATGATCCGCGACATCCTCGAGGAGTACGGCTTCCGCGTTGTGACCGCGGCGAACGGCTCCGAGGCGTTGCGGCTGGTCGAGGAGGCCGAGCCGGAGGTCGTGCTGCTCGACATGAACATGCCGGTGCTCGACGGCGAAGGGTTCATCGCCGCCGTGCGTGAGCGCGGGCTGCGCATCCCCATCGTCGTGATGACCGCGGGCTCGAGCGCGAAACGCTGGGCCACCCAGCTCGGCGCCGACGCCTACCTCAGCAAGCCGTTCGAGCTCGCCAACCTCGTCGACGTCACGAACCGCTTCGCCACGACCACGAGCGCCTCCGCCGACAACTAGAGCGGCCGGAGCGCCTTCAGGAAATCGTCGGCGAACGCCGCGATCGGGCCGAGGAACGCCTCGGGGGTGATCCCGCCGGCGAGCAGTGCGGCGAAGATGATCCCGCCGAGCACGCCGGCGACCGGCCGCGGCTCGATGCGCCAGCCCTCAGGCGATCCGGCGAACAGCCGCACGCCCGCGCGCAGTTGCGCGATGAGCAGGAGGATCGCGGCCGCGACGAGCGCGCTGCCGGCGAAGCCGGAGACCGCGAAGGCGATGAGGTCCACGAAGAAGTGGCCCGGGAACGACACGAGCGGCGGGGCGCCGATCATCGCGATCCCGCCGGCGATGAAC
>DATCQC010000230.1:0-2330 GCA_036569685.1 Candidatus Limnocylindria bacterium
TACATCGCGTTGGAGCTCTGCACGGATCCGCCGGACTTCTTGTATGCGGAGAGGTAGCCGCACTGCCGCAGTGCGACGAGCGAGGTGTCGTTGTAGTCGCCGGACGGGTACGCGAAGTGGCGCACGTCGGTGCCGGTCCACGCGCTCAGGAACTCGCGCGAGCGACACATCTGGTACGTCTGGCCGGCGAGCGTCCCGAGCATCGGGATGTGGTCCATCGCGTGTGACTCGACGTCCATGCCCGCGTCCGCGAGCGCGCGCACCTGATCCCGGCTGATGTAACCCGGCTTGTCGACGAGGTTCACGGTCACGAAGAACGTGCCCGTCATCCCGTAGGCCTTGAGGAGCGGGAGCACGACGCTGTACGCGTCGGAGTAGCCGTCGTCGAACGTGAGCATCACCGGCTTCGCCGGGAGCGCCGCGGTCTGATCGAGCGACCACCAGAGATCCTTCGTCGTGATCGTCGTGTACCCGTTGTCCTTCAGGTACTTCAGCATCGCCTCGAAGTCGACGGGGCTGACGGTGAGGTCCTTGCGAAGATCCATGTTCGGGTCGGTGGCCGGCAGCCAGCTCACGTAGTGGTACATGAGCGACGGCACGCGGATCATCCGCGAGCCATCGGCGAGCGTCGCGGGCACGTACGTGCGCGCGGGCGTCGCCACGGTCGCGGTCGGATCGACCGGCGGATGCTCGTCATCCGCCTTCACGAGGACAGAGAAGGTGAGACCCACATCCTCGAGCCACTGTTGACCTTCGAGCAAGGGACGGAGGCCCAGCTTGTACGCGCCCGGCGTCGCGGGCGCTTGGACACTGAACTGGAACCACATGACCTGACCCGGACCGATGTACGGCGTCGTTTGGATCGCCGGACGGTTCGCCCGCGACCAGCTCGTGGCCGGCGAGGCATCGGTGCCGTCACCGCCGAGGATGCTCGCGTGATCCTGTCCGGGCACCGGGCCCCACGTCCCGAGCGCGGCGTTCCCGTACCAGCCGAGCGAGCCGGTGTTCTGGATCGCGATCGTCACCGTGGCGGTGCTACCCGGGCAGAGCGTCGGGAACCCCGATCGCGCGTAGAGCGCCGCGTGCGCACCGGCGAGGCCGAGGGTCGCTGCGACGGGCGCGAGGCCTGGCGCGACTGCATCCGTGCAGATCAGCTGTGGGAGCGCCGCAGCCGGCGGCAGGATCGGCTTCGCCGGGCTACCGGGCTCCAGGTCGGCCGCTCGCACAGCAGGCGCGGACACAGGCCCGCAGAGCAGGGCAACGGCGACCGCGGTGATGCAGATCTTCCGGAACACCCTCGTCCTTGCCTCTCCTCGTGTCGCGCGCCCACTTTTGACAACGTTCGTTACCGGTTCGTTGTGATGCTGATGCTGGCGGAACCGCTGTCGCGGGTCAAGACATCGCCCGCTCGCTCAGCGCGGCAGGACGACCGTCCGTCCGCTGACCTGCGCGACCGCGAGCCCGCTCCCAAAGACCCGCGCCACCAGATCCGACGTTAGCGCCCTCGCGGGCGGCCCGTCGGCGACGATCCGGCCGCCGTCGAGCACCACGACGCGATCGGCCAGCGCCGCGAGATTCAGATCGTGGAGCACGGCGAGCGCGATCACGCCGCGCGAGCGCGCGAGCTCGGCCGCACGGCGGACGGTGCCGATCTGATGGGCGGGGTCGAGGTGAGCGGTCGGCTCATCGAGCAGCAGGACGTCGGCCTCCTGCGCGAGGGCCATCGCGAGCACGACGCGCTGCCGCTCGCCGCCCGAAAGCGCATCCAGCCGCCGGTCGACGAGCGCGCCGAGATCCTGCGCGTCGATCGCGCGCGCGACCGCCGCGGCGTCGATCGGGGTCGGACGCGCGAACAGGCCGAGCCGCGCGCTCCGCCCGAGCGCGACGATCTCGCGGACCGTGAACGGAAAGAGCGTGTCGAAGGTCTGCGGGACGACCGCGATGCGCGACGCGAGCGCCGCTCGCGACAGCGTCGCGACGTCGACCCCGTCGAGCGTCACCGCGCCGGCGGTCGGCCGGATCAGCGCGGCGAGCGCGCGGAGCAGCGTCGACTTCCCCGCCCCGTTCGGGCCGACGAGCGCGACGAGCACGCCCGGCTCGAGGGCCAGGTCGATGCCCTGCAGGACACGGCGCGCACCGTAGCCAGCGGCGAGCGCTCGGGCGACGAGCGTGGTCACGCGACCTCGCGGCGCCGCGCGCGCACGAGCAGGAGCAGGAAGAATGGCGCGCCGAGCAGGCCGGTGAGCACGCCGACCGGGAGCTCGGCGGGCGCGAACACGCTCCGCGCGCCGAGATCCGCGAGCACGAGCGCGCAGCCACCACCGAGGAAG
>DATCQC010000231.1:0-16803 GCA_036569685.1 Candidatus Limnocylindria bacterium
GTACTGGCTCGTCCGGATGATCGACGCGGGCGAGGACCCGATGTTCATCGCGCGCCGTCTGGTGATCCTCGCCGCGGAGGATGTCGGTCTCGCCGACCCGCAGGCGCTCGTGATCGCCGCGGCCGCGCAGCAGGCGGTGCACCTCATCGGGCTCCCCGAGGGCTACTTCCCGCTTGCCGAGGCCTGCGTGTACCTCGCCCTCGCGCCGAAGTCCGACTCCATCAAGCGGGCCGCGGCGGCGCTGACTGCGGACATCGAGGGCACCCGCGCCGATCCCGTGCCGCTGCACCTGCGCAACGCGGTCACGGGGCTCATGCGCGGGCTCGGGTACGGCAAGGGCTACAAGAACGCGCACGGCAGGCCCGAGCACTTCGATCCGGACGAGACGTTCCTGCCGGAGTCGTTGACCGGCCGCCGCTATTACGAGCCCACCGACCTCGGCGCGGAGGCGGCGCTCAAGTCGCGCGTCGACGCCCTCCGCCGAAGCGTGACAGCAGCAGCCCGAGCTCGAACAGGAGATACATCGGCACCGAAACGAGGGTCTGATTGAACGGGTCCGGCGTCGGGGTGATGATCGCCCCGATGACGAAGCAGATGATCAGGATGTAGCCGCGCCGCTTCGCGAGCCAGTCTCGCGAGACCAGGCCGATCCGGGTCAGCGCGAAGATGATCACCGGCATCTCTGCCACCAGGCCCACGCCGAGGATGAACGTGGTGACGAACGAGACGTATTCGCTCGCTCGTGGCGAAGCCTCGAATACATCCGCGCCGAAGGTGAACAGGAACTCGATCGCCTTGGGCAGCAGCAGGAAGTAGCAGAACGCCATCCCGCCGATGAACAGCGCCAGAATGAACGGACCGAGGAGGAGGATGAAGCGCCGCTCGCCCGGGCGGAGCGCGGGATCCACGTACGCGTAGATCTCGTAGAGGATGACCGGCATGGCGAGGGCGATGCCCGTGAACAGCGCGACGCGCATGTAGGTCGTGAAGCCCTCGGTGGGGCTGATGATCTGGAGGGGCTTTTCGAGATGGGCCGGCACCTCGAGGGCGAGGATGATGTCCTTCGCGAAGTAGAAGCCGACGACGGTCGCGATGAGCACCGCGCCGGATGCGACCATCAGCCGGTTGCGCAGCTCCGCGAGGTGCTGCATCAACGACAGCTCTTTGTCCCGTTCCGCGAGCGTCTTCCTCACGGCGCAAGGTTAGAATCACTCTCGGAGCAGGGCATTTCGGAACGGCGCGATACGCCCCCGTAGCTCAGTGGATAGAGCGCAGGCCTCCGAAGCCTGAAGCAGCGGTTCGAGTCCGCTCGGGGGTACCGGTGAGGCCCGCTACGGCTCCTGCAGCTCGTCCGCCGGGCGGAGCCGGTTCACGTTGAGCCAGTACTTCCCGAACCGGTTCTTGATGAGCCACTCCTCGCCATTCGCGGAGCTCTTGACCAGCGTGCCGTCTCGCCACTCGCCGCTGTCGGCGGCGCGGTACTGCACCACAGCACCGGGCCGGAGCTCGAGGGGCGGCGTGATCACTTCGTCATCACACTAGCCTCGTCCAGGCGCCGCACGTACTCGCCGAACAGCGGCTCGACGAACTCGTAGCGGCCGCGCGCGAGGTGCGTGACCAGGCCGCGGGCCTGCAGCGCGGCAAGCGCCCGGAGCACTTCGGCACGCGGAACGGAGCCCGCGCCGTCGCTCGCGTACAGGACGGCCCCGTGCGCCACGCGCTTCGCGACCTGCTGGAGGTACTTGCCCTTCCCGAGATCCGCCCAGTGCAGCGCGAACGGCCGCTCGAGCTCGCGGAGGGACTGCTCGATCGCGACGCCGATCGCCTCGGCGCTCACCACGCGCAACCCCGCGTCGCGCATGAGGTAGTAGAGCGCGGCGCACACCTGCATCGTGTCCTGCGGGTGCCCGCCGGTCGCATCGAGGATCCGGTCGACATCGGCGTCGGTGATCGTGAGTTTCCGCTCGTTGAGTTTCTCTTCGATGTAGGAGAGCCAGTCGTCAGGGTCGATGCCGAAGCGGTGCCCGGCAGCGTCGGCGAGGTCGAGCGGCAGCGCGAAGCGATAGAACGCCCGACCCTTGCCGCTGAACAGCTGCTCGAGGATGCCCTCCTCCGAGCCGAGGAACGCGTACGACACCGCGCGCTGGGCTTGAAAGCGCGTGCGCATGAGATCGAACACCCGCGGCCCGAGCTGCCCGGCCGCCTGGAACTCGTCGAACGCGACGACGACCCGCTTGCCGGTCTTCGCCGCGAGCGCGCGCGGCAGGTCGAGCGCGCCATCGAAGAACCGGCTCGCGTTCTTCTCGCGGGCAAGCTCCAGCGCGAGCTCGACATGCTCGTACCGGACCTTGACCGTCGGCCGCATCCCGGAGGCGACGGCCTTCGCGTGCTCGAAGCTCCGCTCGGCACCGGATACGTTCTCGAGGACCGCGTCGACGAGTCGCTCCCCGAGTCCCCGGATGTCCGTCGCGCCCATGCAGTCGATGTACGCGGTGTGCAGACCTCGCCGGCGGAGGCGCCGAAGGATCTCGAGCATCACCGAGGTCTTCCCGATCCGCCGCGGTCCCGCGATGAGGATGTGGTTGCCGTCCGCCAGGCGCGCGCCGGCGCGGCGGATGTAGCCCTCGCGCCCGACGAGATCGGCCGCCGGCACGGGGCCCCCGAGCGGGAAGTAGGCGGCGGGCAGGGGAGCCTTCGCGAAGGGTCTCGGCATCAGTGCCAATAATACAGAGGACGCATACAGTGGACGCATTCGGCGTATACACGTACGCTGGACCGCATGGCACGTTCCCCCGAGGTCCAGGAGAGGCTCGCCCGGGCCGTCGCGGCGATCGACCGGGAGCTTGCGGCGAACCTCGAGCTGACGAGCATGTTCGATCAGACCAAGCAGGCCTTCGTCCTCGAGAACGGCCAGTGGCAGCTCCACGGCGGGACGATCGCCCGGGAGCTCCCCGGTGCGCACGCGTTCGTGGCCGACCTGTACGCGCGGATGCCCGAGGCCGAGTCGGCGATGGAGCGGCGGGGCCCGGCGAACTCGCTGAAGGACGCGGACCGGGAGATCGTCGAGCGCTGGGAGGGCGACGCCCGCGAGGCGCAGCGCCGGCTTCGCGGCGACCTGGTCCGCCCCACGCCGTCGCTCCTGCGGCGCCTCATCGCTTGGCTGCCTGGCTGGCCAGTACGCTCCTAGGACAGCCTCGGCACGCTCCGTGCATCGGAGACGCCGATGCCGCTCAGGAATGGGAACGGGCCGAGTTTTCGTGCCTATCGCGCCTACCGAATGCCCAACCGCCGCGGCCGCATGTCGCGCCGTCCGGGCGCCGGCGTCAAGCTCGGAGCGACGGCGGGTGTCCTCACTGCGATCCTCATCACCTTCGGCATCTTCGCCGGAACGGCCGCAGCCGCCTTCTTCGGCTACTTCGCCGCGGATCTTCCGGCGGCGCACGACCTCGCGACCGTCCCGGTCGCGCTCTCGACGTACATCTATGACCGCACCGGCGAGCATTTGCTCTACACGCTCGAGGACCAGCGCCGCGAGCTCGTGACCCTGCCGGAGGTCCCCCTGCTCATGCAGGACGCGACGATCGCGATCGAGGACCACAGCTTCTGGACCAACCCGGGCATCGACCTCGGCGGGATCGTCCGCGCGCTCCAGGTCAATCTCGCCGCCGGCAGCGTCTCGCAGGGTGGCTCGACGATCACGCAGCAGCTCATCAAGACGCGGCTTCTCGGCGACGAGCCGACGATCACCCGGAAGATCAAGGAGGCGATCCTCGCCGTCGAGGCGACGCGCACCTTCACCAAGCAGCAGATCCTCGAGATGTATCTATCGCAGATCTTCTACGGGAACCAGGCCTATGGCCTGAAGGCCGCCGCGAAGACGTACTTCGGCGTGGCCGACCTCAACCAGCTGACCCTCGGGCAGATGGCGCTCCTCGCCGGGTTGCCGCAGGCGCCGTCGGACTACGACCCGGTGCAGAACCCGACGGCCGCGGCCGCGCGTCGCGCGCTCGTGCTCGACGCCATGGTGGAGTACGGCTACATCACCCAGGCCCAGGCTGACACGGCGAACGCCGAGCCGATCAAGGTGACCCCGGCGGAAACATCTCTCTACGCGCCGCACTTCACGTTCCGGGCGCGCGAGCAGCTCATCAATCTCCTCGGCGAGAAAGCCGCGTACCGCGGCGGCTACCGCGTCTACACGACGCTCGACTGGAACATGCAGCAGCTCGCCGAGAAACAGGTCACCGACCACGTCAACGGGCTGAAGTTCGCGAACGTGAACAACGCCGCGCTCATCACGATGGATCCGACGACCGGCGAGATCCTCGCGTACGTCGGCAGCAAGGACTACTACGACCATTCACCGAAGGTGCAGGGTGACTACGACGTCGCGGGCATCGCGCTTCGCCAGCCCGGATCGACGTTCAAGCTGTTCACGTATCTCACCGGCATGTTGAAGGGCGGCATGACCGCGTCGACGATCCTGAACGACATCCAGTTCAACATGTCCGACGGCAGCGGCACTACGTACTCGCCGAAGGACGCGACGAAGGAGCAGCACGGACCGACGACGATCCGCCAGGCGCTTCGCGAGTCGTTGAACCTTCCTGCGCTGAATGTCACGCGCATGGTGGGCGTGCCCGCGATCATCGACACGATCCACCAGCTCGGGATCAACCGGGACTTCGATCTGTCGCGGCTCGGCATCAGCTTCGGCATCGGCGCGGGCGAGATGCGGCTCATCGACATGGCGAGCGCGTACCAGGTCGTCGCCAACTATGGCCGCCGGATCGAGCCGACCTTCATCTCGAAGATCGTCGACAGCAGCGGCAACGTCGTGAAGGACTACACGACCAAGCCCGAGAGCAAGCAGGTCATCGACGAGCGCTACGCCTGGGTCATGACGAACATCCTCAAGGACAACACCGACCCGGTGCACGGCTCGTTCGTGTTCGGCCCGTTCACGTCGATCGGCCGGCCGGCCGCCCTGAAGACCGGCACCACCGACAACCTGCAGGACGTGCTCGCGATCGGCTACACGCCCACGCGCCTCACTGCGATCTGGATGGGGAACTCGGACAACTCCGAGATGAATGGCATCAGCTCCGCGCTCGGTCCAGGCATCCTGTGGCGTGACTACATGAAGATCGTCACCGGCGCCCTGCCGCCGGACGGCTTCCCGCGGCCCGCCGGCATCGTCGACCGCGTCGTGTGCGTGAACCCGGCGCTCACCGGGGGCAACGGCTCGGGCCTGCTGCCCGGCCCGAACTGCCCCTCGAGCTTCCGCTGGACCGAGTCGTACGTGCAGGGCACCGAGCCGACCATCGACGACCGCAACGTGTACCTGCCCGGCGGCTGCTACAAGATCAGCATCCCGTTCAGCGACTGGGCCGCCGACATCGGGAAGTGGGCCAGCGCCGCGAATGGCGGCGCCTATAACTACGGCCGGTTCAACTGGAACATCTGCGGCTACTCGGCCCCGAGGCCGAGCGGCTCGCCGGCGCCGTCGGGCGGACCCAGTGCGCCGTCGCCGACGCCTCCGCCCGCGACGCAGCCGCCGAAGCCGACGAAGAGGCCCTAACCGAACCTAGACTTCGCGCGTGGTCACGAGGGGAGCGGAGCGGTCCTTCTACGCGCCCGTTGATGCCGAGCTGCACGAGCTCCAGCGGCGGCTCCTCGAGGTCGGGAACGGCGGCCATCCGACATTCGCCGCGGCGGTCAACCATCTGTTCGGCTCACCGGGCAAGCTCCTTCGCCCGACGTTGGTGTTCCTCTCGGCCCGGTTCGGTCCGTCGCACGATCACGAGGTCGTCTTGAATCTGGCGCAGTCGTTGGAGCTCGTGCACACCGCGTCGCTCGTCCACGACGACATCGTCGACGAGGCCGAGCTCCGGCGGAACGTCGCGACCGTGAACGCGACCTGGGATGACGATGTCGCACTGATCGTCGGCGACTATCTGTTCGCGAAGGCCTATGCGCTCGCCGCCGTGCTGCCGAAGCCGGAGGTCATCGCGATCGTGGCGCAGACCGTGTTCGCGCTGTGCGACGGCGAGCTCAACGAGGTGACCGCGACGCGCGCCTTTCTCACGGAGGCCGCGTATTTCGAGCGCATCGAGCTGAAGACCGCGTCGCTGTACGCGGCCTGCTGCCAGGGCGCGGCGCTGCTCGCCGACGCCGATCCGGAGCACGTCGCGGCGCTTGGCGCGTACGGCACGAGCCTCGGGCTCGCCTTCCAGATCACCGACGACGTCCTCGACGTCGCCGGCGACGAGGCCGACTTCGGCAAGGCGGTCGGCCGCGATCTCGTCGAGGGGATGCCCACGCTCCCGATGATCTACGCGGTGGATGAGACCGATGACGCGAGGCTCGGCGCGCGCATCGTGGCTCCGGGGAAGAGTCCGGGCGAGCTGCGCGATCTGCTGCGGATCATCCGTGAGTCGGGCGGCGTCGAACGCGCTCGCGCGAAGGCCCTGTCGTTCCACGACGACGCGATCGCTGCCCTTGGTGCGCTACCGGATCGGCCCGAGCGCGACGCGCTCCACGAGATCGCCGACTTCGTGGTGCGCCGGGTCCGCTAGCCCGCGCCTCCGGGACGGCCCCCGCGGCGCCGTCCACCGCGACGGCGACGGCGGCGCGGTGCGCCCTGGCCGGGTGCCGGCACCGGCGTCGCGCGCTCCTGGCGCGGGATCTCATCGGAGCCATACGAGCCGACGCCCTTCGTGTGCGCCGGGACGGCGTCGAACGTGACCCCGAGCTCCTCCGCGGTCAGCGTGGCGCGGCCACCCTCGACCATGCCGACAACGATGGCCTCCTTGGTCATCGACACGCCCTGGACCTGCGCGCATCCGCCGGTGCCGCACTGGCCGCCGACGCAGGATGGGATGTGGAAGGTGTCGCCGAGCTTCGGCAGCTTGCCCTTCACCTCTTGATACGTTTCCAGCTCGTAGATGAGGCAGCACTTCAGCCGGCCGCAGACCCCGGTGAGCTTGGCCTGGTTGAGCGGCAGGTCCTGCTCCTTCGCCATGCGGATCGAGATGTTCGAGAACTTGTCGAGCCACGACGAGCAGCAGAGCTCACGGCCGCACGTGCCGACACCGGTCAGGAGCTTCGTCTCGTCGCGCGCGCCCAGTCGACGCAGCTCGACGCGCGTGCCGAATCCAGCCGCGAGCTCGACGCTGAATGGTGCGAGATCGAGGCCGGTCGCCTCAGTCGAATAGAAGACGACCACGTTGCCGCCGTCGAACTGCCAGTCGGTCCCGAGCAGGTGGATGTCGAGGCCGAGCCGCTTGGCGGTCTCGGTTGCGGTGCGGGTCGACTCCTCCTCACGGCGTTTGTGCTTCGCGAGCTCGAACTTGTCGGTCGCCGTCGCCTTGCGGACCAGCGTGCCGAGCGGCGGATCGACCTGCACGAGCGGCGAATCGGTCGGCAGGATCTGGACGCGCGCGGCGTCCTGGCCCAGCTCCGTCTGCACGATCACCCACTCATTGATCGCCAGGTCATCGACCGTCCCGGGCTCGAAGAAGTACATCCGGCCCGCAGTCTGGAAGCGAGCGCCGACCACGATCCGGCTCACGCTGCCGCTCCGTCCAAATAGGGGAGCTTGAGGGCGAGGATCTCGAGCATCGCTCGCGCGTTCGCGTTCCAGAAGAGATCGCGCCGGAGCCGCTGCACGAGAAGGGTCGCGTCCACGAGGTCTCGCGCGGGATGCTTCGATGCGATCCGGCCGGTCTCGATCGCACGATCGGGCCGGAGCGGCGCGCCTTCGAGACCGCGCGCCGTCACCGCCGCATCGCGAAGGAGCTCGACCCAGTGGTCGAGCCGCAGCTCGATCGCGTCCGAGCGCTTGCGCATGTCGTTCTCGTCGGCGAGCTTCGCGGCCCACTCGAACCGCTCCGTCAGGCGGCTGCCGACCAGGTCGAAGAACTCCTTCTCGATGGCCCGCCGGGTCGTCCGCTCGCCGCCCTCGTCCCCGGCGAGGCGGATCGCCATCCCGGGATGGCCCGCGGCCGCGGCGGCGATCGCGTCCGGGTCCTTGACCCCCCGTTCGCGGAGCGCTGCCGCGATCTCGCTCGTGGCGACCGATCGCAGGACGAGCGGCTGCACCCGCGAACGGATCGTTTCGAATAGCACCTCGGGTGCCTGCGTGACGAGGAGCAGGACGGCGTGCTTCGGCGGCTCCTCGACCGTCTTCAGGAGCGCATCCTGGGCCACGTCGCTGAGGTCGGCCGCGTCGTCGATGATCACGACGCGCGTGCGTCCTTCGAGCGGACGCAGCACGAGATCCTGCTGCATCGCGCGGACCTG
Organism: Candidatus Limnocylindria bacterium; assembly: GCA_036569685.1. Lineage (GTDB taxonomy): Bacteria > Chloroflexota > Limnocylindria > P2-11E > P2-11E > UBA4735. The sequence goes on from DATCQC010000231.1 coordinate 8,305, forward strand.
ATCGATCTCGATCTTCGTCTTGTTGGCGGCGTCGCGCTCCAAGAGGCGCACATCCGGGTGGATCCCGCGCTCGATCTTGACGCAGTTGAGGCAGGTGCCGCAGCCACCGGACGGGCGCTGCGGGTCGAGGCAATTGAGCGTCTGCGCGAGGCGGAGCGCGATCGTGCGCTTGCCGATCGACCGCGGCCCGAACAGGCCGTACGCGTGCGCGACGTCGCCGCGCGACGCGCGCGCGCCCAACCGGTCGAGCATCGCGCGCTGGCCGATGACTCCCCGCATCACGGTCATGCTAGCCGCGCGCCGCGATACGCGGCTTCGGTCCGCGCCGCGATCGCCGGCCACGTGAACCGTTCGGCCACGCGCGCGCGGCCCGAGGCTCCCATCGCCGCGGCTCGCGCCGGATCCGCGAGCAGCGTGAGGATCGCGTCGGCGATGGGCCGCGGCGCGTTCGCTGCGTGAAGACCGTCGATCCCATCGCGGACGACCTCACGCAGCGGCGCGATGTCGCCGGCGATGACCGGCCGGCCGGCGCACCACGCCTCGAGGTACGTGTGGCCGAAGGTCTCGTGGTCGGACGGCATCGCGAAGATCGTCGCCCGCGCGTACGCCTCCGCCTTGCGCGCTTCGCTCACGATGCCCGGCTCCGACCAGCGGGCGTCGGGCAGCGGCGCGGGCCCGAGGAACCGGCGCTGCCCGATGATGACGAACCGCGCATCCGGCCGCTCGCGCCACACGAGCCGCGCGGCATCGCGGAGGGCGTCGTAGCCCTTGTATCGCTCCTTACGGCCGACGAACAGGATCTCGGCCGGCTCGGGCGCCCGGGCGGGGATCGCTGCTCGCATGATCGGTCCGACGCCGGTGACGAACGCGCGGCCCGCGCCGTGGGCGCGATACCAGTCCGCTTCCCACTCGGTCAACCCGATGACGGCATCGTCGCGTCCGTAGCGCGCGACGTCAGCGGCCCCATCGCCGGAGAACGGCTGCCCGGGATGCACGAGCGGCGTCTCGACGAACGCGGCGCCGGACAGGCGGGCCGCGCGCTCGTACGGCGCGGCCCACTCGCGGGCGAGGCAATGCACGATGTCCGCGCCGGCCACCGATGCCGCGAGTCGACCGGACCCGACGAGCGACACGGGCAGGAGCGCGTCCAGGAGCGCCGTCGGGCTCGCGATGAACCGATAGGTGAGGCCCTCGTCATCCATGGTCACGTCGCCGGGGGCCGCCGAGTACACGCGCTCCGGGATCCCGGCGCGGCGGTGCGCGGGCCGGAGGCCGACGAGCGTCACCGCATGACCGCGATCCCGCAGCGCCGCCGCAAGCGCGCGGGCCTGCGCCTCGGAGCCGCCGATGGTCGAAAGGAGCTTCTTCGCGATGACCACGCGCATCCGGCCGAGCCTAAGCGGCGGTCGTGGCCTTCTCGGTCCCCACGGCGGTCGCATGCGCCGCTTCGACGCGGTCCATGACGGCGTCCCAGTTCCAGCGCTCGGCGACCTTCGCGCGACCGCGCTCGCCCATCGTCCGCGCCGCGGCCGGATCGTCGAGGAGCCGGAGGATCGCGCGGGCGACCTCGTCCGAGCGCTGCCGGACCACGAATCCGTCCGTTCCGTCGTCGATGACGTCGCGGAGCGCCGGGATGTCGCCGCCGATGACCGGCTTGCCGTGCAGCCAGGCCTCGAGATAGCCGAGCCCGAAGGTCTCGTGGCGCGACGGCATCGCGAAGAGCGACGAGGCCTCGAGTGCGGCGTCCTTGTCGATCGCGGACGCGTTCTCGAGGTGGATCACGCGGTCGTCCGCGTAGCGCTGGAAATCGTCGAAGAACGTCGAGTAGAAGCCGGGCAGTCCGATGAACACGAATCGGGTGTCCGGGTGGGTGCGCCACACGGTCTCGGTCGAATCGAGGAGCTGGATGTATCCCTTGTATCGCTCCTTGCGTCCGACGTAGAGGACGATCGGCGCGTGCGTCGGGATCCCGTGCTTCGCGCGGAAGCCGGCGGCGTCACCGGTCCCCGTCGCGTTCGGCCCCATCCCGGTCGTGACCAGCCGCGCGCCGTCGATCCCGTGTGCGCCGTACCAGTCGCGCTCCCAGTCGGTCATCGTCGTGATGACGCTGGCCCGGCGGTAGCGCGCGAAGTCCGCCGCCGTGTCGCCACCGTGGAACTGGCCGGCATGCGCGAGCGGCGTGAGCACGAGCGGGATGCCGAGCTCTTCGGCGACGTCGATGCTCGAGTCAAGGTATTCCCGGCCCACGTTGTGGATCAGGTCGCGGTCCTCCGCGTACCGCTCGAGCAACTCGCCGCGCATGAGGTCGACGAGCGTCGTCGCGTCCGCGGCCATCCCGAAGATGCCGCCGCGCGGCTTCACCTGCACGACCTCGACGCCCTGATCGACGAAGACGCGGTGGTCGTCATATACCAGCGGTCCGAAGGACGCACCGCGGTAAGCGGTCTCTTCCTTCTCGGTCGGCCACGCGCAGACGACGCGAACCTCGTGCCCGCGCGCCGCGAGTCGCGTCGCGAATTGGTACGCGAGGCTCTCGGATCCGCCGATCGGAGAGAAGCCCCGCTTGGTGAAGAGCAGCCTCATCTGCGGTCAGCCGGACGCACGAGCGATGCCAGAGCAGCCGCTAGGAAGCGGCCGCGGAGTCTTCGACGCCGAGGAATTTGAACCACTTGCGCTCCCCGGCACGAATGTAGCTGGAGAACAGGTAACTCGGCGTGGACGGTGGCCGGAAGGGCGAGCGGGCGAGCGCCATGTGCGACTCCTGGAGCGTGCGCCCACCCTTCTTGTGATTGCACCCCTTGCACGCCGCGACCACGTTCTCCCAGGTGTGCTGTCCGCCACGGTGGCGAGGGATCACGTGGTCGAGGGTGAGGTCGTGCCCGCGCTTGCCGCAGTATTGGCAGGTGTGGTCGTCGCGGATGAGGACTTCCTTGCGGGTCATCTTCAGCACCGGGCGGGGACGCTTGATGTGGTAGGCGAGGCGGATCACCGACGGGGTGACGATCGATCTTCGCTCGCTCGTGACGATGTGCCCGTTCTGCTCGATGACAACGGCCTTCTGCTTGTCCAAGAGCACCACCGCGCGGCGCACGTTGCACACGTTCAGCGGCTGGTAGTCCAGGTTCAGCACGAGGACGTTCGCGTCGACCACGCCCATGTTCCGATTTTAGGGGCCTAGCGGTACGATTGGGCTTCCGATGGCACAGAACGGCAATGGACACAAGGGCGATACCGCCGGCACCGCCAAGGCGACCTGGACGGTGAAGTCGGGCCTCGCCCAGATGCTCAAGGGTGGCGTGATCATGGACGTCGTCACCGCCGAGCACGCGCGGATCGCCGAAGAGGCGGGCGCGGTCGCGGTCATGGCCCTCGAGCGCGTGCCGGCCGACATCCGCAAGGAGGGCGGCGTCGCGCGGATGAGCGACCCGCAGCTCATCACCGAGATCATGGACACGGTCACCATCCCGGTCATGGCGAAGGCGCGTATCGGCCACTTCGTCGAAGCGCAGGTCCTGCAGGCCCTCGGGGTCGACTACGTCGACGAGAGCGAGGTCCTCACACCGGCGGACGAGAAGTTCCACATCGACAAGCGGAAGTTCGACGTGCCGTTCGTCTGCGGCGCGCGCGACCTCGGCGAGGCGCTCCGGCGGATCGGCGAAGGCGCCGCGATGATCCGCAGCAAGGGCGAGGCGGGGACCGGCAACATCGTCGAAGCGGTGCGCCACATTCGCGAGATCACCGGCGGCATCGAGGCGCTGGCCGGGCTCGACGAGTCGCAGCTCCGTGAGAAGGCCGCGGAATATCGCGTGCCGCTCGACCTGGTGCGCGATGTTGCGACCGCGAAGAAGCTGCCGGTCGTGCTGTTCTGCGCGGGCGGCATCGCCACCCCGGCCGACGCGGCGCTGATGATGCAGCTCGGCGCCGAAGGCAACTTCGTCGGCAGCGGCATCTTCAAGGCATCGGACGATCCGAAGGACCAGCTTCGCCGCGCGAAGGCGATCGTCGAGGCCACGACGCACTTCATGGATCCGAAGCTCATCGCCGAGGTCTCGCGCGGGCTTGGCCAGGCGATGCGCGGCATCTCCCTCGAGACGCTCGCCGAGGGCGAACGCCTTGCCGTCCGCGGTTGGTGATCGCTTAGCTCGCGCCGGCGTCCTCGGCCTCCAGGGCGATTTCCGCGAGCATCTCGACACCTTCCAACGACTCGGCGCCGACGCCGTCGACGTACGCCGGCCCGAACAGCTCGACGACGTGGACGCGCTCGTCATCCCCGGCGGCGAGAGCACCACGATCGGCAAGCTCGCGCTGTTGTATGGATTCATCCCGAAGCTCAAGGAGCGCGTCGCCGACGGCATGGCGGTGTGGGGGACCTGCGCCGGTGCGATCTTCATCGCCCGCGACGTGCCCGGCCATCCGCACCCGCTCGCGGAGCTCATGGACATCACCGTCCGGCGCAACGCGTTCGGACGGCAGCTCGATTCGTTCGAGGCCGACCTCGACGTGCCGGCACTGGGCAGCGATCCGTTCCACGCGGTCTTCATCCGCGCTCCGCTCATCGAGGCCGTCGGCCCCGGCGTGGAGGTCCTCTCGCAGTTGGACGACGGCAGGATCGTCGCCGTGCGCCAGGACCACCTCCTCGCGACATCGTTCCATCCGGAGCTCACGCACGACGGCCGATTCCACGACTATTTCCTGAAGCTCGGACGGCACTAGGCGGTGTCGGTCCGTCCCGCGATGCCGATGGACCTGCCGCGCGTGACGCGGTTCCTGTCGATCGCGAGCCACGAGCCGGATGCGATCCTCGGCTCGGTCCTGCCGCAGCCTCTCGTGTCGAGCGCTCTCGCGGGCTGGCGGAAGCTCCTCCCTGGGACGATCGGCCTGCGCGGCCGGCTGCGCCTCTACATCGAGGAGTACCGCGGCCGCCTCTGCGCGGTCGCGCTCATCTACAACAGCCGCCGGCCGGAGTGGGTGATCCTCGCGATCGCCGCCGTGCCCGACCCCGGCGGCGCGGAAGGCTCGTTCAAGCTGCTGTCGCACATCTCCGCATCGGCCGTGCAGCACGGGCAGCTCCGCCTCTACGGTGCCGTCGCCGACGCGGCGATCTCCGCGCCCGCGGTCGGCACCGCCCGCGCACGCGAGACGTTCTTCCAGGCCGGCTTCTACTCGTACACCCGGGAGACCTGGTACGCGGCGCCGCGGGCCCCGCTGCGCGCGCCGGCCACGAAGCTGGACGGCCACTACGCGCGCCGGCGCGACGCGCACGATCTCTTTCGCTTCTACGCGGCGACCACGCCACACGCGGTGCAGCGCGCCGAGCAGCTGACGGTCGAGGACTTCGACATCGGCCGGCGGGCCGGCGCCTTCGATCCGCCGTTCCTCGTGAGCGGCAACCCGCTCGCCATGCGGCGCGCGACGGCGATGGTGGTCGGCGGCGAGCCTCGGCTCGGCGCGTTCGGGGTGAGCTTCCGTGGCCTCGACAACCATCCGCACGTCGTGAAGGCGCGTTCGGTCGACGGAGACGTCGAGCTCGCGCGCGACGTCGTGCGCGCCACCACGATGGAGCTGCCGGCCGGTAGACCGACCATGTCGCCCGTCCGGTCGTACGAGGAGCACGTCGCGAGGGCGCTGCTCTCCGAGGGTTTTCGGGAGATCGCGACGGCTATGCTGTTCGTCAAAGAGCTGGCCGTTCGCATCGAAGAGCCGGCCTTCGCGCCGGCGGTGGTGAGATGACGACCGATCGGGATGACCTCGACGCGATCCTCGACGCACTTCCCCCAGACCTTTGCCAGCGTGTTCGCGCGCTCGAGGATCTGAACGGCCTGCTCGAGGTCGTCATGGATCTCGGCCGCATTCCCGAGGCGCGATTCGCCGGACGCGAGGAGATCCTGTCGCATCGCGAGGTCACCGCCGAGGACATCGCGCACGTCATCTCACGGATCGGGCAGTTCGGCGGCGATAACCGCGCCGGCATCGAGCGCACGCTCCACCGGATCAGCGCGCTGCGGAATCGCGCCGGCAAGGTCGTCGGCCTGACGCTGCGGGTCGGCCGGGCGATGTACGGGACCATGGAGATCATCCGCGACGTCGTGGAGTCCGGGAAGAGCATCCTGCTCCTGGGCCGGCCCGGCGTCGGGAAGACGACCCTCTTGCGCGAGGTCGCGCGGGTGCTGGCCGACGATCTGAAGAAGCGCGTCGTGGTCGTCGACACGTCGAACGAGATCGCCGGCGACGGCGACATCCCGCATCCGGGCATCGGCCGTGCCCGCAGGATGCAGGTCGCGACGCCCAGCCTGCAGCACGCGGTGATGATCGAGGCCGTCGAGAACCACATGCCCGAGGTGATCGTCATCGACGAGATCGGCACCGAGCAGGAGGCGGCCGCGGCTCGCACGATCGCCGAGCGCGGCGTCCAGCTCGTCGCCACCGCGCATGGCAACACGCTCGAGAACCTCATGCTGAATCCGACGCTGTCCGATCTCATCGGCGGCATCCAGACAGTGACCCTTTCCGATGAGGAGGCGCGGCGCCGCGGCACGCAGAAATCCGTGCTCGAGCGGAAGGCGCCCCCGACGTTCCAGGTCCTGGTCGAGATCCAGGCGTACCAGAAGGTGTCGATCTACCAGGACGTCGCGCAAACCGTCGACTCGGTCCTCCTTGGTATGCCCGTCTCGCCGCAGCTGCGCGAGCGCGATGTCGCCGGCCAGCTCACCGTCTCGAGCGCGAAGTCCACGCGCGACGCCGCCGAGGCGGTCGAGCGTCGCAGCACCTCACGCCTGCCGCCGCGCGACATCCGCGAGACCGTGAAGGTCTACCCGTTCGGGATCTCGTGGTCGCGGCTCGAGGAGGCGGCCCGCGGGCTGAACCTGCCGGTCGCGGTGGTGCGCGAGCCGGAGGACGCCGACGTCGTCATCACGCTGAAGAACTACTACCGGCGCAAGACGCCGCGGCTGCGGAATGCCGAATCGAGCGGCGTGCCGATCTACGTCGCGCGCAGCAACTCCTCCTCGCAGATCGCGAGCGCCCTCACGAGCGTCTTCGAGCTGCGACGCGGCCCGGAAGAGGATGCGCTCGACGAGACCCGGGAGGCGATCGACGCCGTGACCACCGGTGCGCGCGATGAGGTGGAGCTCGAGCCGCAGAACGCCTACGTCCGGAAGATGCAGCACGAGCTCGTCGAGCGCGCGAACCTGAGCTCGCGCAGCTCCGGCCACGAACCGTACCGGCGCGTCCAGATCTATAGGTGAGTGGCCTCTTCCTCTCGTTCGAGGGCGGGGAGGCATCGGGTAAGTCGGTCCAGGCGAAGCGGCTCGCGGAATGGCTCACGGGCCAGGGACGCGATGTCGTGTCGGTGCGTGAGCCAGGGAGCACGCCGGTCGGGGACCGAGTCCGTGACATCGTCCTCCACGCGAAGGACATCCCGCTCGCACCGAATGCGCAGGCGCTCCTCTACAGCACGGCGCGCGCGCAGCTCGTCCGCGACGTGATCCGCCCGGCGCTCGCCGGCGGCAAGGTCGTCATCGTCGACCGCTTCTACGACTCGACGCTCGCGTACCAGGGTCATGGGCACGGCGCCGATCTCGAAGGTCTTCGCGCGGTCACCGCGTTCGCCGTCGGCGACACGCGTCCCCACCGGACGTTCCTGCTCGATCTGCCGGTCGAGGTGGCCGAACAACGGCACGCCGGCCGGAAGCCCGGTCGCGAGTGGGATCGCTTCGAGTCCGAGGCGCGCGCGTTCCACGAGCGGGTCCGCGCCGGCTACCTCGCACTCGCTCGCGCCGAGCCAGCCCGGATCGCGGTCATCCCGGCCGACCGTGAGGTCGACGCGATCGCCGCCGACATCCGCGCCGAGGTCGAACGGCTCCTGCCCGCAACTACACTCACGCCGCCATGAAGCTGGTCATCGCGATCATCCACTCCGAGGATGCCGGCGCGCTCGTCGATGCCCTTACCGACAAGGAGTACCGGGTCACGCGGCTTCATTCGACCGGCGGCTTCCTGAAGCAGAACAACGCCACCGTCCTGGTCGGTGTGGAGGAGCCTCAGGTCGACGACGTCCTGGCCGTGATCCGCGAGACCTGTCACGCCCGCCAGCAGTTCATCAATCCGATGCCCCCGATCATGGAGCCAGGCGAGTTCTACATGCCGTACCCAGTGGAGGTTTCCTTCGGCGGAGCGACCGTTTTTGTGATCGACGTTGCCCGCTACGAGCGGCTTTAGGGCGGTCTGGCGCCCGGAATCATGCGTTTTTGTCATCTTTCTGTCCGGTATCAGCCTGCTGGTGCCCCTTAAGCCCGACCCCTAAGCCGCCGAGTTACCTCTTGAAGCTCGGCGAAGGGAGAATTCATATGCGTCGCATTCTCACTGCGGTGGTTGGCCTGGCGGCATTGGTGCTCGGAGCCGGCGCCGGCACGACCGGCTTCTAACAGTTAACTAGCATCCTCTAGAGGCGCTTGAGAGCGCGCGAACGGGGGCCTCCCAAGGCCCTTGTTTCGTTTGTAC
>DATCQC010000232.1:0-3717 GCA_036569685.1 Candidatus Limnocylindria bacterium
ACCGTCGCGGACATCCCGCGCTTCAGCAAGACCGGCTTCGGCTGCTCGCCGCACGCGTCGAGCAGAGAGAAGTTCTGCATGTTCCGCGCGCCGATCTGCAGGCAGTCCGCGTGCGACGCGACGAGCTCCACGTCGGCCGGCGTGAGGACCTCGGTGACGACGGGAAGCCCCGTCGCGGCGCGGGCCTCGCTCAGGAGCTCGAGCCCCGACGGGCCAAGGCCACGGAAGTGGTACGGCGACGTGCTCGGCTTGTACGCGCCGCCGCGCAGGAGCGACGCCCCGGCGGCCCGCACCGCGCGCGCGGTGCTCATCGTCTGCTCGCGGGACTCGACGGAGCATGGCCCGGCCAGGACCGCGAGCGGCTGGCCGTTGCCGATGGGCACATCACCGATGCGCACGACCGAGTCCGCCGGATGCACCTCGCGCGAGCTGAGCTTGAACGGGCGGCTGACGAGGACGATCTCGGCGACACCGGGTAGCGACTCGAGCTGATCGGCGTACTCGCGCGCCGCGACGCCGAACGTGCCGATGGCCGTCCGCTCCGCGCCCGGGAGCGGGATCGCCGAGAGGCCGAGCTCGCCGATCCGCTGCACGACGCCGTCGATCTCGGCCTTCGTCGCATCGCGCTTCATGACCACCAGCACGTCAGACCTCCACCGCCCACGCCGGGCGCAGCTCCTTCGCTCGGTGCAGGAAGGCGTGCCGGATCTCGCGCTGCGTCTTCGCCGTGTTCCAGTCGATGAGCACGCGGATGCATCCGGCGATCGCGCCCGGCACGGCGATCTCTCGCCCGCACATGAGCGGGACCTCCGTCCAGCCGATCTCGCGCGCCGCGAACGCCGGGAATTCGGCGTCGAGATCCGGGGTCACCGTGAACCACACGTACGCCACGTCGTCCGGCCGAAGGCCGTTCAGCCGCACGAGCACTTCGAGCAGCTCGCGGGTCGCCGCGAGGATCTGCTCGCGGTCGTTGCGCTCGACGGTCGTCGCGCCACGGATCCCTCGCGCCGCCATCAGGACCTCCCCGCCTCGCCGAGGCTCCGCACGAACGCGCGGAGCGCCGCCGGCTTGTCGCTCGCCGCGGTCACGGCGTCGATCGCCGCGCTGCCGACGACCACCCCGTCCACTAGACCACGCAGCGCCGCGACGTGCGCGGGCTCGCTGATCCCGAAGCCGAGGGCGATCGGCAGCGCGGTGTGGCGCCGCACGCGGGCCACGAAGGCCGCGACGTCCGTGGCGAGGGCGCGGCGCGCGCCGGTGACCCCGGTGAGCGAGACGCAGTAGACGAACCCGCGCGACGCCGGGACGAGGCGCGCGAGCCGGTCGTCCGGCGTGGTCGGTGCGTAGAGGTCGATCCGCGCGAGCCCGGCGGGCGCGAGCGCGGCATCAAAGGGCCCGGACTCCTCGGCCGGGAGGTCCGGCACGATCATCCCGGACGCGCCCGCCTCGCGGGCGTCGCGGGCGAATCGTTCAAGGCCGTAGCGCAGGAACGGGTTCGCATACCCCATGAACAGGACCGGGACATCGCGCTCCGCGACGACGCCCCGGGCCTCCGCGACGCAGTCCGCGACGGTGACGCCGTTCGCGAGGGCGACCTCGCTCGCGCGCTGCACCGTGGCTCCGTCGGCGAGCGGATCGCTGAACGGCACGCCGAGCTCGAGCAGGTCGGCGCCACCGTCGATCGCGGCGCGCAGCAGGAGGGCGGTGGATGCGCGGTCCGGATAGCCGACGGTGACGTAGATGACGATCGCGAGGCGGCGCTCGGCCTTCGCACGCGCGAACGCGCGCTCGATGCGCTGGACGCCGGTCGCTGCGGCGACGGTCACGCCAAAGCGTCCATGACGGTCTCGAGGTCCTTGTCGCCGCGGCCCGAGAGGCACACGAGCACATCGAGGTCCGGCCCGTGCGCGTCGCGGACGTGCGTGAGGTCCGCGATCGCATGCGCCGGCTCGAGGGCGGGGATGATCCCTTCGGTGCGCGACAGGAGCGTGAATCCCTCGAGCGCCTCGGCGTCGGTGCGCGCGACGTATTCCGCGCGGCCGCTGCGGGCGAGCTCCGCGTGCTCCGGCCCGACGCCGGGGTAGTCGAGACCCGCGGAGATCGAGTGCGTGCCGCGGATCTGGCCGTCGTCGGTCTGCAGGATCATCGTGCGCGTCCCGTGCAGCACCCCGACCGAGCCACCGACGATCGAGGCGGCGTGCTCGCCGGTGGCGATCCCCCGCCCGCCGGCTTCCACACCACGCAGGCGCACGTCCGGGTCGGCGATGAACGCGGCGAACATGCCGATCGCGTTGGACCCGCCGCCGACGCACGCGACGACGACGTCGGGCAGCGTGCCGAGGATCTCGAGCGACTGCGCGCGGGCCTCGCGCCCGATGACGGACTGGAAGTCACGGACCATCGTCGGGTACGGGTGCGGGCCGATCGCCGAGCCGAGCAGGTAGTAGGTCGTGCGGACGTTGGTGACCCAATCGCGGATCGCCTCGTTCACCGCGTCCTTCAGCGTGCGCGTGCCGCTCTCGACGCCGCGGACCTCGGCGCCGAGGATCTTCATCCGGAAGACGTTCGGCGCCTGGCGGCGCATGTCCTCGGTCCCCATATAGACGATGCATTCGAGCCCGAGCAGCGCGCAGGCGGCCGCCGACGCGACGCCGTGCTGGCCGGCGCCGGTCTCCGCGACCACGCGGTGCTTCCCCATCCGCTTCGCGAGGAGCGCCTGGCCGACCGCGCTGTTGATCTTGTGCGCGCCGGTGTGCGCGAGGTCCTCTCGCTTCAGGAGCACGCGGCGAAGGCCGACCGCGGCCGCGAGCCGCTTCGCGTCGGTAAGCGGGGTCGGCCGGCCGACCCAGTCCCGTAGCAGCGCGGCGAGCTCCGCCTCGAACGCCGCATCGGCGCGTGCCGCGAGATACGCGTCCTCGAGCTCGGCGACCGCGGGCATGAGCGTCTCCGGCAGGTACTGGCCGCCGAAGTCGCCGAAGCGGCCGTTCACCGGCGCACCGCCGCGAGCGACCGCACGAGCGCCCCGGGGTCGGCGGCGGTCATCAGGGCCGTGCCCACGAGCACCGCGTCGACGCGCGCGGGCAGCGCCGCGATGTCATCGGCCGACGCGATCCCGGACTCGGCCACGAGGAGCTGATCGGGTCCGACGAGACCGTGGAGCGCGTCGATCCGCTGGCGGTCGAGCTCCGCGGGGACGCGCAGATTGCGGGCGTTCACGCCGACGACGAGGGCGCCGCACGCGACCGCGCGTGCGAACGCACGATGCTCGTGCGCCTCGACGACTGCGACGAGGCCGAGCGCGGCCGCGCGTTCGACGAACGAGGCGAGCGTCGCGTCGTCGAGCGCTTCGGCGATGAGGAGCACGGCCGATGCGCCGGCGGCCTCCGCTTCGCGCAGCTGCCGCTCGTCGACGACGATGTCCTTGGACAGCACCGGCAGGTCGACAGCCGTCGCGACCGCCGCGAGATCCGCGATCGACCCGCCCCAGTGACGGGGTTCGGTGAGGACGGAGATCGCTGCGGCGCCGGCCTCCGCGTACACGAACGCGCACGACACCGGATCGGCATCGGCCGAGAGCGTCCCGAGCGCGGGCGACCGGCGCTTCACCTCGGCAATGACGGCGATGCGACCGGCCGCCCGCTGGCGGCGGATCGCCTCGCTGAAGGACGGCCGCGAGCGTCCGGAGTGGGCGGGCGCGTCGTCCTGACGCCGGGCGGC
>DATCQC010000233.1:0-9923 GCA_036569685.1 Candidatus Limnocylindria bacterium
GTCGCGACGGCGGTGCAGTCCACGTTGAAGCCCGCGGCGGCGAGAACGCGCAGCGTCGTGGCGTCACCGATGTCCCCGCCGGCGCGGAACGACGTCGGCGCAGCGAGGCCGTGGTCGGCCATGAGCGTGAGGCCATAGGCGACGATCGCCTGTTGCTCGTTCTCGGGATATGCGGTCATCGGCACGTCATAGCCGTCGCCTCGACCGGCCCAGCTCGGCGCGGACCGCGGGGCGACACCGGCAGCGCGCACGTAGTCGGTCCACATGTGCAGGTGCAGCCCGACCTCATCGCCCTTGGCCATGCGGTCCTTCGTCCAGGCGAGCATCGCGTCCTGCCGCTCCGCGGAGACCTGGCTCGTGGTCCAGACCCGCGGGTTCCAGAGGACGCTCATCGGGATCTTCAGGCCATCGGCGATGGCCGATGTGTTCGCGAGCTCCGCGTCGCCGGAAGCGTCGCCCTCGAAGTCGAGCGTCCAGACGACGTACTCGGGCTGCGAGACGACGAACGCGACCTTCGCCAACGAGATGGTCCCGCTGCCGTGGACCTGCTCAGTGAGCTGTGCGGAGTACTCGCCCGGCGAGAGCCCGGCGAGCGCGATCGCGGCGTGCCAGACATTGCCTCCGCTCGGCACGAACGGGAAGTCGGCTCCGCCGGGCGTGACGTGTATGCGCGGCGAGCCCGCGGTCGGATCGCCGTCGAACGTCGCGGTGACCACGGGGTCCTCGCTGATGAGGGCATCGGGCACCGTGAACCAGCGGTGCGGGAGTCCGAGCTGCGCGCCGACCGCGGCCGCGAGGCCCGGTGACGCGGTCGGCAGGGCCGTCGTGACCACCGTTGGGCTCGGGCTCGGCGCAGCCACCCGTGGCGCGCAGGCTGCAAGAACCACGGCAAGCGCGCACACCCATGACCGATACTTAGAGGTCATGACCCTCGTTCCGCAGCGTCGCTGGATCATCCCGAGGTCGGTCGGCGCGTCGGGTGGCGATGCGCCCGATGGTATCCCGGGCCTCGTCGTCCAGATCCTCCGCGCCCGTGGCCTGGCCGAGGGCGACATGCCGGACTTTCTGACTCCGAGGCTCACCAACGACGGGCCGCCGATGCTCGATCTCGATCGTTCCGTCGAGCGGATCCGCCGTGCGCTCGCCGCCCGCGAGCGCATCGTCGTCTACGGGGACTACGACGTCGACGGCATCGCGGGCTCAGCCATCCTCGTGCGGGCGTTCCGCCACTTCGGCGTGGCGGTCGGCGCGTACATCCCGAATCGCTATGAGGAGGGTTACGGCCTGAATGGGGCGGCGCTGCGCCAGCTTGCCGCTGATGGCACCAAGGTCGTCGTGACCGTCGACTGCGGCGTGACCGCCGTGGCCGAAGCGGCGCTCGCCCGCGAGCTCGGGATCGACCTCATCATCACGGACCACCATCATCCGCCGCCCGTCCTCCCGCAGGCGTACGCGCTCGTGAACCCGCGCCGCCCCGACGACCCGTCGGACGACAAGGAGCTGGCCGGGGCCGGCGTCGCGCTCCGGCTCGCGCAGCGGCTGCTGGGCGATCTCGCGTACGCGGTGAAGGAGGACGAGCTCCTCCAGCTCTGCGCGCTCGCGACCGTCGCGGACGTCGTGCCGCTCCGCGCGGCGAACCGCGCGATCGTGGCCGCGGGGCTTGCGGCGCTGAACCGAGCGCCGATCGTCGGGGTGCGGGCACTCGCGGAGCGAGCGGGCGTGAAGCTTGGCCGCGTCGGGGCATCGGACATCGGCTTCGGTCTCGGACCGCGCCTCAACGCGGCCGGCCGCATCACGGACGCCGAGGACGCGCTCCGACTCCTCCTCACCGAGGAGGCCGACGAGGCCAAGGCGCTGGCGGACAAGCTCGAAGAGAAGAACCTCGAACGGCAGCGCCTCACGAACGACGTCGTGCGCGGCGCGCGCGAGGCCGCGGCCGCGTACCCCGATGCGTGGGCGACGGTTGTCGCCGATCCGTCGTGGCAGGCCGGTATCGTCGGACTGGCCGCCTCGCGGCTGGTCGAGGACCATGGCCGGCCGGCCTGCGTCATCGCCCTCGACGGCGAGGACGGGAAGGGCTCGTGCCGGAGCATTCCGAGCGTGCACATCGCCGAAGCCCTGGCGCGATGCGGTGACCTGTTGCCCAAGCACGGCGGTCACGCGATGGCCGCGGGCTTCTCGATCAAGGCGAAGGATTTCGACGCGTTCCGCGACCGGCTCGATGGGATCGTCCGCGAGATGCTCGGCGGCGTGCGGCCGGTCCCGACGCTGAACGTCGACGCGGCGATCGATCCCGCGGCGCTGACGCCGCGCCTCGCGCTCGAGCTCGCGATGCTCGAGCCGTGCGGTGCGCTCAACCCGAGGCCGCACCTGCTGCTGCGCGACGTGCGCGTGTACGGCATCCGCCAGGTCGGCGTCGACTCGGACCACCTGCGCTGCAAGATCACGGTCGGCAAGTTCACGTTCGACGCGATGGCCTTCCGCCGCGGCGACCGGGCAGACGCCATGACCGACGCCGGGCGGGTCGATGCGGTCGTGACCGTCGGCGCCGGTCGCAGCGGATTCGTCGAGCTCGAGCTGCGCGACTTCGGTCCGGTGGGCACCGCCGGGACGTTCGCGGACGAGCTGGTGGTCGCATGACAACGCGAGTGAGGGACGGCTTTGCCGGCCCGAACGAGTCCAACCTGCCGGAGGCAGTCTCCGGCGAAGCCGGAGATTAGGTAGTGGCTCAGCCCGCCGCCTCCGACCACGCCGGGTTCGCCGCGCGGATCGTCGGCGTCGCCGACAAGCTGCGGCCGAACCGGAAGCAGATCGACGCCGAGGCTGCGATCGAGGAGATGCTCCGGCACTACCCCGACGGCGACGCCGAGCTCGTGCGCCGCGCCTACACGTACGCGGCCGAGGCGCACGAGGGCCAGCGGCGCGTGTCCGGTGGGCCGTACATCGAGCACCCCGCCGCGGTCGCGCTCCTGATCGCCCAGCTCGGGATGGACCCGGCGACGATCGCCGCCGCGATGCTCCACGACGTCCCCGAGGACACCGCGAAGACGAACGACGACATCCGCCGAGAGTTCGGCGACGAGATCGCGCGTCTCGTCGAGGGCGTCACCAAGCTCTCGCAGTTCTCCGGGAAGTCGTCCGACGAGCGGCAGGCCGAGAACATCCGCAAGATGTTCCTCGCGATGGCCGACGACCTCCGGGTCGTCGTCATCAAGCTCGCCGACCGGCTGCACAACATGCGCACCCTGGGCGCGCTCCCGCCGGAGAAGCAGACCCGGATCGCGAAGCAGACGATGGAGATCTACGCGCCGCTCGCGCACCGCCTCGGCATCTGGCAGATCAAGTGGGAGCTCGAGGACCTCGCGTTCAAGTACATCGAGCCCGAGCATTACCGCGAGCTCGCCGAGCTGCTCGCCTCGCGGCGCGCGGTCCGCGAGAAGTACATCGACCGCACGATGAAGATCCTGACCAGCGAGCTCGAGAAGGCCGGCATCAAGGCGGACATGTCCGGGCGGCCAAAGCACCTCTGGTCCATCGCGCAGAAGATGCGGCGCAAGAACGTGAGCGTCGATCAGGTCTACGACCTGCTCGCGATCCGGGTCATCGTGAACGACGTGCCCGCGTGCTACGCGGTGCTCGGCGTCGTGCACACGCTCTGGCCCCCGATCCCCGGTCAGTTCGACGACTACATCGCGGTGCCCAAGAACAACATGTACCAGTCGCTGCACACCGCGGTCATGGGCCCCGACGGGCAGCCGATCGAGATCCAGGTCCGCACGCACGACATGCACACGCTCTCCGAGTACGGCATCGCCGCGCACTGGCGGTACAAGGAGGGCGGGAAGGGCGACCCGAACTACGAGTCGAAGCTCGCCTGGGTGCGGCAGCTCATGGAGTGGCAGCACGACGTTGCCGACGCGACGGAGTTCGTGGAGTCCCTCAAGGTCGACGTGTTCCAGGACCAGGTGTTCGTGTTCACGCCGAAGGGCGAGGTGAAGGATCTGCCGACCGGCGCGACGCCGATCGACTTCGCGTACCGCATCCACACCGACATCGGTCACCGCACCATCGGCGCGAAGGTGAACGGGCGCATCGTCCCGCTCGACCACAAGCTCCAGTCCGGCGACATCGTCGAGATCGTCACGAGCAAGGCCGGGCGCGGCCCATCGCGTGACTGGATCACGATGGTCCGCACCCCCGGCGCGCGCGAGAAGATCCGGCAATGGTTCAAGCGGCAGCAGCGCGAGGAGAACGTCGCCCATGGCCGCGAGCTCCTCGATCGCGAGCTGAAGCGCATCGCGCAGCGGGCGCTCTCCGACATCAGCGAGGCCGACCTCCAAAAGGCCACGGAGTTCCTCAACCTGCACGACATCGACACGATGTACGCGTCGCTCGGCTACGGCGCCCTGACCGCGGCGCAGGTCGTGACCCGGCTCGGCATCGTGGACGACCAGCAGCTCGCGATCCCCGAGGTCGCGCCGCAGCCGCCGCCGACCTCGCGCGGCGGCGTCCGAGTGAAGGGCGTCGGCGACCTGCTCATCCGCTTCGGCGTGTGCTGCAGCCCGGTGCCCGGCGATCCGATCACGGGATACATCACGCGCGGCCGCGGCGTCACCGTGCACCGCGCGGACTGCCCGAACGTGCGCGGCAGTGCCGAGCCCGAGCGCACGGTCGAGGTCGAGTGGGAGAACCGCGCTGCGGCGACGTACCCGGTGGCGATCCGGATCGAGGGCTGGGACCGCGACGGCTTCCTTCGCGACGTCGCGGCGGTGATCAGCGAGAACCAGGTCCAGATGATCAGCCTGTCGGCGAACGCGAATCCCGACAAGACCGCCACGGTGAACGCGACGCTGCAGGTCACCAGCGTCGAGCAGTTGTCACGCGTGCTCGCGAAGCTCGAGAGCGTCCGCGACGTGTTCACCGTGTCCCGCGACGGCCGGTGAGGTCCGAGCGACTCGAAGCGACGAGCGCGGACCGCACGTTCACCGCGAAGCTCTCGCTGCCTCCCGGTGCCGGTCCGTTCCCGGCGATCGTCGGAGTGCACCCCGCGGACGACGGCTCGCGCGATCACTACCTGCTCCGGCATCTCGAGTCGATCCTGCCGCCGGCCGGCATCGCGGTCGCGCGGTTCGACCGCCGGGGCGATGACGTCCCGCTGCTCGATCAGACCCGCGACGTCGAGGCCGTCGTCGAGACGCTCCTCGGCCGCCCCGACATCGATCGCGATCGCATCGGTCTTTGGGGGTTCAGCCAGGGCGCGTGGGTCGCGCCGCTCGTCGCGACCCGGTCGGATCGCGTCGCGTTCCTCGTGCTGGTGGCGTCGACCGGCGTGAGTCCAGCCGCGCAGATGCGGTACGGCACGGCGAAGCAGGCCCGCTCGTACGGGCACACCGAAGCGCAGGTCCAGGCTCTCCTCGCGCTGCGCTCCGCGTTCGAGGAGTACGCGCGAGGCCGCCGGTCGCGGGCCGAGGTCCAGGCGCAGGTCGACGCGGCACGCGACCTGCCCTGGTTCCCGCGCGCGTGGGTCCGTGCCGAGCTCCCCGGCGCGCCCGGTTTCTGGCCCGACCTGGACTTCGAGCCCGCGCCCGTCTTCGCGCGCGTGCAGGTGCCGGTGCTCCTGTTCTATGGGGAGGACGACGAGTGGCAGCCGATCGATGTGAGCATCGCCGCCTGGAAGGGCCCCGGCCGGACCATCAACCGGCTGCGCGGCACCGCGCACGCGCCCACGCTCCGAGGCGAGCGCGACCTCGCGAGCGTCTCGCCCGACTACACCGATAGTCTGGTCGCGTGGCTGCGCAAGGTGACCGCCCGCTGACCGAGCCCGCCTGGAAGAAACGGTTCCGCGCGCCCCGCTTCGGCTTCCCGCAATGGGCGCGCGAACGGCCGGAGCGGATCATCTACGGCGCGAATCACGAGGGCACCTTCGAGGTCTATGGGCTCGATCTCGCGACCGGCGTTGAACGGCGGCTCACGTCGCGGAAGGAGGGCACCGGCTACCGCGTCGCGCCGCGGATCGACCCCCAGGGCAACGAGGTCTGGTGGTGGGATGACGAGGGCGGGAGCGAGCTCGGCGTCTGGCGCGCCCAGCCGTTCGAGGGCGGTGCCGCGCGGATCGCGACCGACCTTCGGCCGGCGTACTCCGCGAACACCGCGCTCGGGACCGGATTCGCGCTCGTGGGCCGCTCGGGCGCTGAAGGCACGACGATCGACCTTGTGGCGGAGGGCGGCTCGCGACGCCTCTACGCGCACCGCGAGTCGGCGCAGGTCGGACTGCTGTCGACGGACGAGGAGCTCTTCGTGCTCTCGCACAGCGAGCACGGCGACGCGCGCAACCGCGCGATCCGGATCCTCGATCGCCGCGGCACCGCGATCGCCGAGCGGTGGGACGGTCCGGGCCGCGGCCTGCGGGCGACGCGCTGGAGCCCGGTCGCGGGCGACCAGCGGGTGCTGATCGGCCACGAGCGCGAGGGCACCTGGAGGCCGTTGATCTTCGACGCCCGCGCGAAGACCGAGCAGCGGATCGACGTCGACCTGCCGGGCGAGATCGAGCCGTCGTGGTACCCGGACGCGCGATCGCTGCTGCTCCGCCACGATCACCGCGGTCGGGGCGAGCTCTATCGCTACGACCTCGACCGGCAGACCCTCGCGCGACTGTCCACGCCGCCCGGCAGCATCGATTGGGCGGCCGTCCGGCCCGATGGCACCGTGTGGCTCGCGCTCAGCATGTCGGACGCGCCGCGCGCGCTTCTGACCCTCGACGGCGAGCGCATCCTGCCGCGCGTCGCTGGAGCCGTCCCGAGCGGCCGGCGGTACCGCGACGTCGTCGCGGGCGACGTGCACGGATTCGTCGTGACGCCCGATGGCGCCGGCCCGCATCCCATCCTGTTCAACATCCACGGCGGCCCGGAGGCGCACGACGAGGACACCTTCTCCGCGACGGTGCAAGCCTGGGTGGACCACGGCTGGGCCGTCGCGCTGGTCAACTACCGGGGGTCGACCGGCTATGGCCGCGCGTGGCGCGACGCGATCACGGGGAAGCCCGGTCTCACCGAGCTCGCCGACATCGCCGCGATCCACGACCGGCTCATCGCAGACGGCGTGGCGGACCCGCGGCGCTCGATCCTCTCCGGCGCGTCGTGGGGTGGCTACCTCACGCTCCTCG
The DNA here is from genome assembly GCA_036569685.1 of Candidatus Limnocylindria bacterium. GTDB lineage: Bacteria > Chloroflexota > Limnocylindria > P2-11E > P2-11E > UBA4735. Next base: position 7,163 of record DATCQC010000233.1, read on the forward strand.
GGCTCGGCACGCAGCCGGAGCGATGGTCGGCCGGCATCGGCATCGTGCCGATCGGCGACTACGTCAGCGCGTTCGAGGACGAGATGGAGCCGCTCAAGCGCTACGACGCGGCCCTCTTCGGCGGCACGCCCGCCGAGGCCCCCGAGGCGTACCGCGTAGCGAACCCGATCACGTACATCGAACAGGTGCGCGCGCCGCTGCTCATCACGGTGGGGCAGAACGATCCGCGCTGCCCCGCACGCAGCGTCGACATCTACACGGCGCGCCTGCGCGCGCTCGGGATCCCGTTCACGGAGTATCGCTACGACGCCGGCCACGGCTCCGTGGTCGTCGCGGAGCAGATCAAGCAGCTGGCGTTGCAGCTCGACTTCGCGGCCATGCATTTCGGGACGACCCCTGCGCTCGCCTGAAGTCGGCACGCCGCTCGCGGGCGTCGACACGCCGGCGCTCGTGGTCGACCTGGACGTCCTCGAGCGGAACCTCGACCGGATGGCGGCGTTCACGAAGCGCACGGGCAAGCGCGTCCGGCCGCACGCGAAGACCCACAAGTCGCCGCTCGTCGCGAAGCTGCAGCTCGACCGCGGCGCGATCGGCCTCTGCTGCGCGAAGCTCGGCGAGGCCGAGGTGCTGGCCGACGCGGGGATCGGCCCGCTCCTCATCACCACCGAGATCGCGGGCCAACCGAAGGTCGCGCGGCTGGTCGCGCTGCGGAAGCGGGCGGAGATCATGGCCGCGGTCGACGATATGGACGTGGCCCGGGCGCTCTCGGACGCGATGCGAGCTGCTGGCCTCGTGCTTGACGTGCTCGTCGACGTGAACGTCGGGCAGGATCGTACCGGCGTGCCGCCCGAGGGCGCGGGCGAGCTCGCCACGTGCGTCGCGTCGCTGAACGGCCTTCGGTTCCGTGGCATTCAGGCGTACGAGGGCCACCTGCAGCACGTCTACCTCGAAGCGGAGCGGCGGATGAAGTGGCGGCAGTGCGCGGACCGGATGCTCACGGCTCGCGAGCAGATCACGAAGCGCGGACTGCCGGTCGAGATCGTGAGCACCGCCGGGACCGGCACGTGCGCGTTCGCGGCCGAGCTGCCCGAGGTGACCGAGGTGCAGGCGGGCTCGTACCCGTTCATGGATTCCGATTACGCGCAGGTCAAAGGACTGCCGTACGAGTCGTCGCTCACGGTGCTCGCCTCGGTGGTGAGCCGGCAGCGCGGCGACACGGCGGTCATCGATGCGGGCTGGAAGGCGATCAGCACCGATGCCGGGATGCCGGTGGTGAAGGGGAGGCCCGAGCTCGAGTACGCGACGAAGGGCGACGAGCACGGCGGCGTGCGCGGCGCGCGGATGATGCCGGGCGAGCGCATCGAGCTCATCCCGAGCCATTGCGACACGACCGTGAATCTCCATGACCAATACGTGTGCGTGCGAAAGGGCGTCGTCGAGGCCGTCTGGCCGATCGCGGCGCGGGGGAGGATCCAATGACGAAGCGCGAGGTCCTGAAGAGCAAGGTGCCGACGACGGGGCTGCCGTATTCGCAAGCGATCCGGGTCGGCGATCTGGTGTTCGTCGCGGGTCAGGTCGCGCTCGATCCGGCGACCGGTCAGGCGATGCAGGGCGACGTCGGCGCGCAGACCGAGAAGGTCATCGAGAATATCAAGGGGATCCTCGAGAACGCCGGCACGTCGCTCGCGTTCGCGGTCGAGAACTTCTGCTTCCTGGCCGACGTGCGTCGCGACTTCGCCGCGTTCAACGCCGCGTACTCGAAGTACTTCGACACCAACGGACCGACCCGCACCACGGTGCAGGCCGTGCTCCCGCGCGACGGGCTGTTGGTCGAGATCCGCTGCCTTGCGGTGATGCCGCCGGCCTAGCGCTTCCGCCCGCGGCCGGGATCCGCGTCGCCCGTCGCGAGCAGCGCGCGCGCCTTTGCCGCCATGTGTTCGGGGACGAGGATGTCGAACGCCGACGACATGCCGAAACCGCCGTACGGCGCGCCCGCGTCCGCCTGGATGATCTGGGCGGGGATACCCTCGGCGCGCAGCCGGCCGGCCATGACCTCGGCCGAGGTCTGGTCGTTGGCCTGGTGGATCCGGACTGCCACAGGGCGGTTGTAGCAGGGAACCGGCCAGGTTTCGCCGTTGTAGGGGTGCTGACACGGCCATATCCGGCCGGGAGGTGCACCAGTGCTTCGGATCGGACTCGCGCTCCTGTTGATCCTGTCCTCGATCGGTCTCACGGCGACGGCCGCGCTCGCCGACTGCGTCAACTGCGTCGACAACGTCTCCCTCCAGACCCGCGACGGCCTCGCCTGGACGGCCGGGAAGCCGGTCACCCTCGTCGTGCACGTGACCCGGCAGGCCGCCGGGCCGGTTCCGCCGAGCGCGGTCGCCGTGGTCATGCAGACCGACGGCGATCGCACCAAGTGCCTCGACGTCCCGATGAAGCTCGTCTCCAGCGACGGCTCGACCGGCCTGTACGCGGGACTGTTCTTCCCGTTCCGCGCCGCGCGCTATGACGGCAAGCTGTCGGTCGGCGACGACGTCTCCGACGTCACCTTCGATGTGAACAAGATCGCCGCGGGCGCCGCGCCTGCCGGCGATCTCCCCGCAGCCGAGCCGATCGACACCGCGGCCGCGCCGGTCACGTTCGTGAGCTCGGCCCAGCTCCCGCTCGTCGCGGGCGCCGCGATCGCGTTCTGGACCATCGTCGGACTCGTGTTCGCCGGCCGGCAGCGCCGCGCCGTTCCGACTCGGGCGATCTGATG
>DATCQC010000234.1:0-6648 GCA_036569685.1 Candidatus Limnocylindria bacterium
GAGCAAGTCAGTTCACGCCCGCGATGTCACCGTGCCGATCGAGACGCTGAAGGCCCTCGATGCGTATGTCCACGACCACCGGCTCGGCTCCGCCGAGCCGGACGATCCGCTGTTTACCGACCGCCACGGCCACGCCCTGACCGGCAACGCGGTCCGTAAGCTCTTCGAGCGGCTCAAGATCAAGACCGGCATTCGCGACCTCTGCGCGCACATGCTCCGCCACACCTGGGCGACGAACTTCCATCGTTCCGGCTCCGGCTCGCGCTTCGACATGCAGGTCGAAGGCGGCTGGACCACCGGACGGATGGTCGAGCGGTACTGCAAAGCGCGACCGTTCGAAGAGCGTCGAAAAGCACCGTCGCCATTCACCGCATCGCGTGCCGCGCAGAAAGAGAAGCGGCCTGCAGAGATGCGGCCCTCACAACAGAGAAGCGGCCCGGACGGAAACAGAGCGGCGTAATCGTCAATAGCGACAGTCTTGTAGCCCGGATGGGATTCGAACCCATGACCTCTTCCTTGAAAGGGAAGCGCCCTAGACCGCTAGGCGACCGGGCCGCGAGTGACCTGATTATCCGCCCGTATGCTCCGAGCGGTGCCGCCGCAGTTCAAGACGATCATCGAGCCGTTCCGCATTCACTCGGTCGAGCCGCTCCGGCTCACGACGGAGGAGGAGCGCCGCGAGAAGATCCGCGAGGCCGGCTACAACTTGTTCAACCTGCGCGCCGAGGACGTCCTCATCGACTTCCTCACCGACTCGGGCACCGGCGCGATGTCGCGCGATCAATGGGCCGCGATCCAACACGGCGACGAGAGCTACGCCGGCTCGCCCTCGTGGTTCCGCTTCCTCGCGGCCGTCCAGGAGCTGTTCCCGTTCAAGCATGTGATCCCGACACATCAAGGCAGGGCGGCCGAGCGGATCCTGTTCTCGGCGATCGCGGGACCAGGCAAGGTCATCCCGAACAACACGCACTTCGACACGACGCGCGCGAACATCGAAGCAACGAGCGCGGAGGCCGTGGACCTGGTGGTCCCGGAAGGTCGCGTGCCCGGCCTCGTGCATCCGTTCAAGGGGAACATGGATCTCGATGCACTCGACGCGCTGTTGAAGGCGCGGGCAAAGGACGTACCCGTCGTGATGGTCACCATCACGAACAATTCGGGCGGCGGCCAACCGGTGTCGCTCGAGAACCTGCGCGGCGTCCGAAAGATCTGCGACCGCTATCACGTGCCGCTGTTCCTCGACGCATGCCGCTTTGCGGAGAACGCCTGGTTCATCAAGACCCGGGAAAAGGGCTACGCCGAGAAGGCGGTCCCCGACATCGTCCGTGAGATGGCCGCCCTCGCTGACGGGATGACGATGAGCGCGAAGAAGGACCCGATGGGCAACATCGGTGGCTGGCTCGCGATGAACGACGACGCGCTCGCCGAGCGCTGTCGCAACCTCCTCATCCTCACCGAGGGCTTCCCGACCTACGGCGGCCTCGCCGGCCGCGACCTCGAGGCGATCGCGCAGGGATTGAAGGAGTGCGTCGAGCCGGACTACCTGCGCTATCGCATCCGCTCGACCGAGTACCTCGCCGACGCGATCGAGCGGGCCGGTGTGCCGATCGTGAAGCCGGCCGGAGGCCACGCGGTGTACATCGACGCCGGCGCGATGCTCGCGCACATCCCAGCGCTCGCCTACCCCGCGCAGGCGCTCTCGATCGCGCTGTACGAGGCCGGCGGGATCCGCACGGTCGAGATCGGCAGCGTGATGTTCGGCAAGCATCCGGATGGCAGCGAGGCGCCCGCGGCGATGGAGCTCGTGCGCATGGCGATCCCCCGCCGCACCTACACCCAGAGCCACATCGACTATGTGATCGAGGTCGTGGCCGAAGTCGCGCGGCGGGCGAAGTCGTTGCGCGGCTACAAGATCGTGTCCGAGCCGCCGCAGCTGCGGCACTTCACCGCGCGGTTCGCGCCCCTCTAGGCCACGCCGACGATCCGCGCGACGGCGTGAAGCGACGCCCGCGTGGCCGCGTCCGCACGCGGAGCTGACCGTTCGATGATCCGCAGCGCCCGCGGCACGTCCAGGTCGTTCTCAAGCGCGGCGAGGGCCGCGCGGCTGTCGCGATCGCGGCCGATCGGGCCGACCCGACCGCGGCCGAACGCGTCCGCGAGCGCCTTCTGGCGCAGGCGCGCGCGGTCGAGCAGCGCCTCGTCGTGGTCGAACGGCTTGCGGTAGTGACGGTCGAGCAGGTAGAGCCGCAGGGCGCGCGGATCGGTCGTCTGCAGCGCATCACGGACGAAGACCATGTTGCCGTCGGACTTCGACATCTTCTTGCCGCCGAGCTGCATCGGCGCCACGTGCGCCCACGTCGTGGCGAACGGCCGCTTTCGCGTCGCGGTCTCGGATTGGGCGATCTCGTTCTCGTGGTGCGGATAGATGAGGTCCGTGCCCCCGCCATGCAGATCGATCCGATCGCCGAGGTGATGGCGGATCATCGCCGAACACTCGAGGTGCCAGCCCGGACGGCCACGGCCCCACGGGCTCGGCCAGGTCGGCCCGTCGTCGACGAAGCGCCAGAGGGCGAAGTCGCGCGGATCCCTGCGCCCGGGATCCTCGAGCTTCGCGTCGTCCTGACCGGCAAGGATCCGCTTCATCGCCGTGGCGGAGAGCCGGGAGAGCTCGCCGTAGCGGGGGTGCGCGCTCACCGGGAAGTACACGCCACGCGGTAGGACGTACGCGGCCCGGCGGCGCTCCAGGGCTCGGACGAGCGCGAACATCGCGGGCAGCTCCTTGGTTGCGTGGCAGATCACGTCGGGTTTGCGCCACCCGAGCCGCCGCATGTCGGCCAGATACGCGCGCTCCTCGCGCCTCCCGAGCTCGCGCCAGCCGACCTCGTCTCGGGCCGCCCGCTGGAGGATCGATTCGTCGATGTCGGTGACGTTCTGGACGTAGCGGACGGGCTGGCCGGTGGCCTCGAGGAGCCGCGCGATCACGTCGAAGGTCAGGAATGTGCGTGCGTGACCGAGATGGGTGGTGTCGTACGGCGTGACCCCGCAGACGTACATCGCGAACGTGCGGCCGCGCGCGCGGACCGGAGCGATCGCGCGACGCCGAGTGTCGTACAGACGGAGCACGCGCTCCGGACGATATCCTCGCGAACGGTGCTCCGTTCACCCGACCCCCGCGATGTCGTCGCGACGCTCGAGCGTGTCGCGTCGCCTCCGACCGCGCCGTACCACGAGTGGCGCGCACTCGACGCGATCGCCGTCGAGCTGAAGCGGCTCGGCCTTGTGCCGGCGCGCGATCCGTACGGACAGCTCTCGGTCCAGCTGACCCGCGGGATCGCGGCGCGGGCGCTCGTGTTCGTCGCGCACACCGATCATCCCGGCTTCGAGGTCACCGAAGCAAAGGGCACGCACGGCCATGCCCGGTTCCGTGGCGGCATCGATCCGAAGTACTTCGCCGGACGGTCGTTCCCGCTCATCGTCCATCGCGACGGCGTCACGGATGGCATCAAGGCGACCGGCCGCGGCTACGTCCACGACCCGGTGCTACCCGACTGGTCCGCGGGCTATTGCGAGATCGCCTCCGAGGGGCCGATCGCGGTGGGCGATTGGGCGGTGCTCGATGTGCCGGCGTTCGAGCGGCGCGGGAACGAGCTGCACCTGCGCAGCGCCGACGATCTCGCCGGCTGCGCGGTCATCCTCTCGATGCTCCAGGCGTTGCGTGACGAGACCCGCCCGTTCAACGTCCACGCGGTCTTCACCCGGGCAGAGGAGCCAGGGTTGTTCGGCGCCCGGCTCATCGCCGAGGATGCGAGCATCCCCAAGGACGCGTACGTCGTGTCCGTCGAGGCCAGTAACTCGCGGTACGCGCCCGCCGGCGCGGGGGTCGTGGTGCGAGCCGGCGATTACCACAACACCTTCAGCAACGAGGCCGAGCGCTACCTGCGCGTCGCGCAGGAGCGTCTGGCCGAGCGCGGGATCGCGACGCAGCGGCGCCTCCTTCCCGGCGGGACGTGCGAGGCGTCGGCGTTCGTTCGGCTCGGGTGGGTCGCGACCGGCATCGCGCTGCCCAACACCGGCTATCACAACGCCGGAGCGGACGGCGATCTCGTCGCCGAGATGATCCGCATTGAGGATGTCCTATCGGCGATCGCGCTCTCGGCGGAGGCCGCGGTCGCGGCGGGCGCCGACGAGCAGGAAGAATGGTGGCCAGACGTGCGCGTCGTTCCCGAGGAAATACGCGCGCGGCTCGCTCGGTCGGCGAGTATCCACAACGAAGAGGTATCGGCCTCTTGACGCGTCCATCGGCAGGTGTAGAACAGAGGTGGAGCTCCACACGCGAGACCGACGAATCACATCGGAGGTCGAATGGTTCGGATCCATCTTCGCTACGAGGTCCTCGAAGTCGATCGATGACGCCCTCGACGGAAGAGGGCCTGTCGATCGGGGACGCCGGCCACGAAGCTGCGTAGTCGAGACCACCGTCAAAGGTGTCTCCCAAACTGAGGCCGGATGCCCGGCCAGCACTTTGACATGGAACGGCGTCCCCGCGGGAACCTGAATGTCTGAAAGATCACAGAGGCCCTCGCCACGGCGAGGGCCTTCTGTTGTCTAGGCTCTGCCCACGTGGACGAGACGCTCGAGACCGAATGGCAATGGTTCCGCCGCGCCATCCGGGACTCCCTCCTCCGCCCGAGCCGCTTCGCGGCGAGCCTCGCGCGCGAGCATTACGGTCTCGCCGGCGTCCTGGTCGCGATCCTCGCGGGCATCGCGCTGTCGATCTCGATCGACGCACTCGTCCTCGCCGCGAAGGGTTTCAGCGTCCTCGACTACACGACGCGGATCTTCATCGACGCGTTGCTCCTCGGGATGCGGCTCGCGATCGTCGCGGCGCTCGTGTCGGCCGCGGTCGCCCTGTTCATGCGGCTCGTCCGTCACGCCGAGCTCTCGATGGACCAGGCGTTCACCGCGCTCACGTTCGCCTTGACGCCGTTGTTCCTGATGCCGGTGCTCGCCGCGGCCCTCGGGATCGTGCCGCAGTCCCTCCCGGTCGTCGGCGTCCTGTCCGTCGTCTTGCTCGCTCGGCTCGTGTACGGGCTGTTCGCGAACCTGCGACCGCTCGCGCCGCAGGTACTCACGGTCGTCGCCGTCGCGATCATCCTCGCGAGCGTCCCGGTCACGCTGCCCGATCAGGTCTCGCGCATCGAGTTCACGGCGCTCGCGTACGAGCCCGGGCTCGCGCCACCGATCGCGGCGAGCCCGCCGTCAGGCGGTTCGGCTGTCGCGGGCGACGGCTTCGACCTGGTTCTTCCGGCCCGCTGGAAGGAAGTGCACCTCGGGATCGCCGGCGAGCTGGCGCGCTATCAGACCGACACGGACGTCCTTGTCGTGATGCGCGCGACCGGAAGCGCGCTCGTCACACCCGACAGCTACGCCGAGAACGTCGCGCTCGCCTGGCGCCGCGGACTCGACCAGACAAGCTCGCGCCGGTCGATCGAGCGTAGCGGCGATCTCCTGCTCATCGACGACACCTACCGTGGCGCGGTCGACGGGCGGCCGGAGTTGCTGCGGCAGTTCACGACCGTCGTCGGCACGCAGGGACTCGCGCTCATGTTCCGGTACATCGAGCCCGATGACGCGGCGGCGATCAGCGAGTCCACCTCGATCGCAGCGTCGTGGCGCGTTCGACGCCCCTAGGGCAGCGGGACCTCGCGGACCCAGCCGTCGCGGATCTGGAAGGCCCGGACGTCGGGGGTCGCGTCACGCAGCGACACGAGCACGTAGACGGCCTCGGGGTAGTGGGCCTCCGCGCGGTCGGTCGGCGACGGATAGGCCTGCGTCGCCGGATGGCTGTGGTAGATCGCGACGAGGTCCTCGCCGTTCGCCTCCATGTCGCGGAACGCGCGGAGCTGCTCGCGGGGATCGATCGTGTACCGGGTGACCGCGGCGGGATGCGCGTTCGTGCAGCGGATGACCCGCGTCGCACGCGCATTTCGTCCCGCGACGAGCCCGCAGGCCTCCTTCGGCGCCTCCGCGCGCGCGTGCGCGAGGATGTCGTCCCGCAGCGCCGCGGGGAGCTCGAAGGGATGCGTCAACCGCCGGCCATCGCCGGGATCACCATGACCTCGCTGCCCTCGGGCACCACGGTGCCGAGGCCGCCGGATTCGCGGGCGTCGGTGTCGCCGACATACACGTTCACATAGGAACGGAGGATCCCGCGGTCGTCGAGCACCCTCGACCGGAAGCCGGGATGGCGGCGGTCGATGTCCGCGAACACGTCGGCGAGGGTGGCGCCGGATGCCTCGATCTTCGCCTCGCCGCCCACCGCGTCTCGCAGCACGCCGGGCAGCCGAACGGTCACCGCCATGTCATCACTCCCACATGGGCGTCGAGAGATAGCGCTCTCCGCCATCAGCCAATAACGCGACGACCACGCCGTCCTGTTCCCGCGCGACCTGGAGCGCCGCCGCAACCGCGCCGCCACCGGACGGGCCGCTGAGGATCCCCTCCTCGCGGGCGAGCCGTCTCGCCGTGGCGATCGCGTCGTCCGTCGCCATCGTCAGGTGCTCGTCGGCGGCGGCTTCGTCCCAGATGGCCGGGCGGATCGCGCTCGCCATGTGCTTCCACCCTTCGATGCCGTGCAGCGCATCGTCC
>DATCQC010000235.1:0-5053 GCA_036569685.1 Candidatus Limnocylindria bacterium
AGCGAGCGCGGCTTTGCCGCGCGAGCGAGGAGCCACCAGTCCTGAACGGTCGCGCGGCGAAGCCGCGAGATAGAGCAGGACTAGGAGGACTTGTTGGCGGTCCCTCCGGAGGTGCCGCCCGAGCGGCCGGTTCCGGTCCCGGTCGAGCGCGCGCTGCCCGCGCTGTCCCATTCCTTCTTCGCGTCGTCGATGATCTCCCGGCCCTTCACGGTCACGTCGTCCGCGATCTTCTGCGCGATCCGCTGAAGATCGTCGGCGCGGCGCTTCAGCTCGTCGGCGCGGGTCTGCAGCTCGCCGCGCATGCCATCACCGGGCTTCGGCGCGTAGAGCAGCGCTGCGACCGCGCCGAGCAAGAGACCGAATACGAATCCCATGTCATCACTCCCTGAGGCCTTCTGTGGCCACGACGATCAGTGACGCAAGACCCGCGCCAACGCAGGCGAACAAGACTTGCGCCTCCCCGAGCGTACCCGTCCGCCATCCGGCGATCTCCCCGAGCGCCTGGGCCCCAAGCACCGCGGCGAGCGAGAGAGCCCACGCCGCGAGCATCCCCTTGGGGCGGCCGAGCGCCGCGCGGATGGCCGCGGGGACGCCGATGGCGACGAGGGCGAGAGGGACGAGGGCCGGCGGCAGCGCTAGTCCGCCGCCGCCGGAGGCTCCCGCGGGCAGCCCGTCCGGCCGGCGGCCGCGCACGGCGCGCGCCGGGAACGCGAACAGCGTGACCGCGCCGGACGCCCGCGCGAGCGCGGGGTCGAGCTCGCCGAGTGGCATCCGGACCAGCGATGCGAAGGCGAACAGCGGCAGCAGGAAGAAGTATGAGAACAGGCTTCGGTAGGCGAAGAAGAGCGGCAGCAGCGCGAGCACCATACCGAGCTCGGGGCTGGACCGGCGGATCCGCCACGCGACGACGACGCAGACGGCGAATGCGGCGATCTCGAGGCCGGTGTACACGAGCGGCGGCCAGAGCGGCAGGAGATCGTTGAGGGTCAGGAAGATGAGGCCCGCGCCCCGCGGGAACATCGGGTCGGCGACCGGCGCGCTCACACCCGCGATCCACGCCCTCGGGTCCATGAGGATGAACGGCAGGTTCGCGATCGCGAACACGGCGAAGGCTTCTGCGCTCTTGCGGACGGCGGCCCGCCAGCCTTCGCGGGTACCGACGGCGATGAAGTAGAAGACCGCGAAGAACCAGGCCATCTGCTTCGTCGCGCAGGCGATCCCGAGCAGCAGCCCGCTCCAGCGTTTCTCCCGCCAGAGCCACGCCGCTACGAGCGGGAGCGCGTAGAGGAGGTCGGCGCTTCCGCCCACCGTGAACGCCGCGAGGCTCGCCGCCCCGAGCAGGCCGGTCAGGATGAACGGCCGGAGCCCGACTGGCGCGCGGACGAGGACGAGGAACATCGCGACCACCAGGCACAGGATGTACAGGACGTTGGTGTCCCACCCGAGCGCGACCCACGGCGCGATGAGCACGAACGACAGCGCCGGGTACGACGGCTTCGATTCGAACTCGACCTGCTGCTGACTCTGGTGGCTCTCGATCGCCCACACCGTATCGAGCTCGCTGTCGGTCGGGTAGAACCCATCGCGCGCGAAGAGCCCCTGCCGCAGCGGGGTCGTCCGGTCCGCGCCGATCCCGAGGACCGCGTAACACGTGTAGACGTCGAGGTCGCGGTACGGATCCTGCCCGGCGAGGAACAACCGAGCGGCGCACTCGTTGAGCGCGATCGCGTCGTTGTGGTACGGCGTCCAATCGCTCGAGTGCGCCTGCGGCGCCGCGGAGAACCACGACGCGCCGACCAGGGCCATGACACAGACGACGAGCCAGGCGATGCGGTGGATCCGGACGTACCGACGGTCCGGACGCGTGGTCGCATCGCCGCGACCATCGCCCCGCAGCGCGACGAGGAGCATGACGATGCAGAGCGCGATCGCGCAGACGACCAGCGCGGCGCCGTACGCGCTGGGCGTGTAGATGACCATCGAGTTGACCAGGCCCGCGTAGTACAGGACCGCTCCGGCGAGCGTGATCGCGACGAGCCGCATGAGCGCGCGCACGGGCTAGTCCGGCAGCGGGCGGTCGACCACGCCTCCGCCGATGACCTCGTCATCGCGGTACAGGACTGCGGCCTGGCCCGGCGCCACGAGCGCCGGCTGGGCGAGCTCGAGCGTGGCCCAGCCGCGGTCCATCGACATGCGGACCTCCGCGGCAAGCGGCGTGCCTCGATAGCGCAAGACCGCGTCGGCCGTGAAGATGTCCGCCGGCGCGGCGCCGGCCGTGAACCGGACCTCGCGGAGGCCGTACGCGCGGGTCGCGATCTCGTCCCTGCGGCCGACGACCGCGGCCCCGCGGTCGGGCTCGAGCCGAAGCACGTAGAGCCGTTCGCCGGTCGCGAGGCCGACGCCGGACCGCTGGCCCACGGTCAGCCCACCGATCCCGGCGTGGGCGCCGATGGCCGTGCCGTCGAGCCGCTCGATCGGACCGGCCGCGAACGCCTCGGGTGCGCGCTCGCGGACGAAGTCGCGGTAATCGCCGCCGATGAAGCAGATGTCCATGCTCTCGGCCTTCGCGGCGTTCGGCAGGCCGAAGCGGGCCGCGAGGGCGCGGGTCTCGGCCTTGCCCTCGAGCTCGCCGATCGGAAGCTCGAGCGCCGCGAGCTCGCGCTGGCCAAGCATGTACAGCGCGTACGACTGGTCCTTCATCGCGTCGCGCGCCCGCAGCAGCCGGCGCCGGCCGGACGGGTCGCTCGCCACCCGGGCGTAGTGACCGGTCGCGAGCCGCGACGCACCGAACTTCCGGGTCACGTCACCAAGGAGCGCCTCGAACTTCACGTAGCCATTGCAGGCGACGCACGGATTCGGCGTCTCGCCGGCCGCATACGACCGCACGAACCGATCGACCACCTCGCGACCGAAGAGCTCCGCGTAGTCGAGCGCGTAGAACGGGATCCCCAGATGGGCCGCAGCGCGACGGGCGTCCTCGCCGGCCGCGTCCGTGCCGCAGCAGCGCGGCGCGTCGCTGCTCGTCCCCGCCGGGGTCAGCCGCATCCACACCCCGACGACGTCCAGGCCGCGCTCTACGAGCAGCGCCGCCGCGAGCGCAGAGTCCACACCGCCGCTCATCGCGACGAACACGCGCTCGCTCAAGCCGTCGCCCGTACCCGCGCGTCGACGAGCGCGCCGCGCAGCGCACCGATGGCCATGAGCGCGCAGGCCTCCTTGCGCGCGGGCAGCCCGCCGAGCGCGTTCAGGATGTCGGCAGGCTCGAGCCGCACGGCATCCTCGACCGAGAGTCCGGCCGCGAGCTCGGTGAGGACCGACGCGGAGGCGATCGCCGCGGTACACCCGAACGTGCGGAACCGCAGCTCCGCGACGCGCCCGTCCGCGATCCGCAGCGTCATCGTCGTGCGGTCGCCGCACGATGGATTCGCGTCGGATCCCGTGCCACTCGGCGCGGCCAGGGTGCCTACGTTCCGCGGCCGGGTCAGGTGGTCGAGCGCGCGATCCGAATAATGGTCCGGCTCCATCACGCCGGCACCGCGGCGCCTGACGCGGCGCGCAGCCGGGCGACGATCGGCGGTAGCGCGGCGAGGAGCGCGGCGATGTCGTCGTCCGTCGTTGACCGGCCGAGCGTCAGCCGGAGCGAGCCCTGCGCGAGATCGCGCTCGAGCCTGAGGGCGAGGAGCACGTGCGACGGGTCGGTGTTGCCGCTCGTGCACGCCGACCCGCTCGATGCGCTGAAGCCCTCGAGATCGAGTGAGACCACGAGCGCTTCGCCCTGCGTGCCGCTGAAGCAGAACGACGCGTTGTTCGGGAGCCGATCGGTCGGATGTCCGGTGAGCGTGGCGTCCGGGATGCGCGAGCGGATGCCGGCGATGAGCGCGTCGCGGAGCTTCGCCTGGCGCGCCGACTCGGCCGCGCGCTTGGCGGTCGCGATCCGCATCGCCGCGCCGAGGCCGACCACGCCGGCGACATTCTCCGTGCCGGTCCGCCGGCCCTGCTCCTGACCGCCGCCGGTCTGGACGGTCGCGATGCGGGTGCCTCTCCGGACATACAGCGCACCGACCCCCTTCGGGCCGTAGAACTTGTGCGCGTTCACGCTGAGCAGGTCGACCGGCAGCGCTCGGACGTCGATCTCGAGCGCACCCACCGTCTGGACCGCGTCGCTGTGGAACGCGACGTGGCGGTTGCGGCAGATCGCGCCGATCTCGGCGATGGGCTGCAGCGTCCCGATCTCGTTGTTCCCGTGCATCACCGACACGATCGCGGTCCGCAGGTCGAGCGCGGCACGCACGTCGTCCGGCGACACGCGACCGTCGCGGTCGACCGCGATCACCGTGACCCGCGCCTGCGCGTGAGCCTCGAGATCGTGCGCGGTGTCGAGCACGGCATGGTGCTCGATCGCCGTGGTGACGATGCCGTCGGCCTCCCCTTCGCGTGCCTTCAGCACGCCGCGGAGCGCGAGATTGTCCGCCTCGGTGCCGCCGGAGGTGAACACGATCTCCGCTGGCTCTGCGCCGATGGCCTCCGCCACCTCGTCTCGGGCGCGGTCCACGAGGGCGCGCGCCCGCCGGCCCTCGGCGTAGATGCTCGACGGGTTGCCGGGGACGTCGCGGAGGACCTGGGCCATGAGCTCGGCGACCTCGGGGTCGACCGGCGTCGTGGCGGCATGGTCGAGATAGACGCGCCGCATGTGCGAAAGTCTAGGCGCGGACCGCCCGCGACGGGCTCGCAGCGAGGATCGCATCCTCGGCCGCCTCGAGGTGCCGCCGCGCGCGGATATCAGCCGGCGGTGCCTCGGCCCGGGCACGCGCGAGCAGGGTCGTCGCGCCGGATGCGTCGCCGGACTCGGCGCGGATGCCCGCCAGCGCCGCCCGAAGCTCGACGAGCAGGCCGCGCATGGTCGGCCGCGCGACCGGCTCGCCGTCCGCGAGGGCAGCCTCAAGGAGCCGCTGGGCGGCGGGCAGGTCCCCGGACGCGCGTCGATAGGCCGCGCCCGCGAGTGCCGCGCGCGCCGACGCATATGGCTCGCCGAGCTCGCGGGCCAGTACCGTTG
>DATCQC010000236.1:0-4587 GCA_036569685.1 Candidatus Limnocylindria bacterium
ATGACGTCGGCGACGCTCGGCGTCGCCGGGACGATGACGTTCACCATGGATCGTCTCGGCGTGAGCGACATCGCGGGCACCCTGCGCGTCGGGTCGCCGTTCGATCACGCGAGTCAGGCGGTGCTCATCGTGCCATCCGACATCGCCCTGCCGCACGACGAGCACTTCGCGGAGGAGGCCGCGGTCATCGTCGGCGACGTGGCACGCGCGCTCGGCGGCCGCACGCTCGTGCTCTTCACGTCGCACGCCGCGATGCGCGAGGTGGGGGCGCAGCTCGCCGGCCTCGAGGAGACCGGCATCGCCGTCCTCACCCAGGGCGTGGACGGCTCGCGGCGGGCGATCCTCGAACGATTCGCCGCGGGCGGCTCGGTGCTCCTTGGGACGCAATCGTTCTGGGAGGGTGTCGACCTCCCGGGCGACCAGCTGCGTTGCGTGGTCATCGCGAAGCTGCCCTTCCCGGTGCCGGACGACCCCCTCATCCAGGGCCGCTCCGAGCGCTACGACGATCCGTTCCGCGAATACCAGCTGCCGCTCGCGGCACTGCGCCTTCGTCAGGGCTACGGCCGGCTCATCCGGTCGAAGACCGATCGCGGCGCCGTCGTGCTGCTCGACCGCCGCGTGATCCTCCAGGACTACGGGCCGACGTTCCTCGCGTCCCTGCCGGCGGTGCGCGTCCAGCGGATCCAGAGCGACGGCATCGGCGTGATCGTCGCGGAGCACTGCGCGCGCGGATAATGAGCGTCGTGGAGCAGCCCTCCGCGGTGCGGGTCCAGGCGTGGCTCGAGACGATGCCGCGCGAGAGCCGAGAGCGGCTGTACCTCCTGCTCGATGAGCTCTGCGCCGGGATGGACGTCTCGCGCCACAACGAATTCGGTTTCCTGCGCCTGCGCGCGGAGTTCGAGACGTCCGGAGAGCTGTTCGGCTGCACCATCGCCGAGCTGCGCGACGCGATTGCCGCAACGCTCGGCGACGTGTCCCACCTGCGTCCGCCGCGGCCCCAAAGCCCACTGGAGGAGCTTCGGGCGGAGGTCGGATCCCACGGCCACCCGGACTTCCGCTAGGCGCAATCTCGCCCGATAGCCGGTCGATACCCCGGCACCCGTAATGGGCCGACCGGGGGACTTGTAGAGCGGTTGGGTGTTCCTAAACTTCGCTTGGGTGGCAGACGCCTCTCTGCCGATCTTGGGATGAAAGGAGGCACAAAATGCTCGCATTCTTCCGTGACGACGAAGGCCAGGGCCTGGTTGAGTACGCTCTCATCATTGCTGTTATCGCCATTGCCGTCATCGTCGCCATGATCTTCCTCCGCGGTCAGCTCCAGAACATCTTCAGCAACATCGGCAACAACCTCACCTAGAGCCTTCGCCGTACGAAAAGAGCCCGGGCTTCGGCCCGGGCTCTTTGTCTGCTCGAACCCCGAGCCCGGCTCGCCTTCGGCTCCTCGGCTCTCACGGGGCCCTGGGGCACCTTCGGGCAACGCCCTCGAGTCGCCTGGACGGCGCATCCGACCCGTCGCCGAGGCGCTGACCGGGCTTCACGCGGAGGCGAGCTCGCGATCGCCGTAGCGGGCGTGCCGGTGGTGTGCGTTCTTGTTACAGTTGACCGTGGATCGGGCCATTCAGGCTCGGTACTTCGCACGCTTCACGAGATCCCTGCGCCGCCCCGCCAGGGCGCGGCGTGGCCGTGAAGCGGAGGCATCAAGGGAGAACGCGGTGGCCGTCGTCACGATGAAGCAGCTCTTGGAGTCGGGTGTCCACTTCGGGCATCAGGCTCGGCGGTGGAACCCGAAGATGAAGCGGTTCATCTTCATGGAGCGCAACGGGATCCACATCATCGATCTCCAGCAGACGCTCGTCCGGGTCGAGGAGGCCTACGCGTTCGTACGTGACCTCGCCTCCGATGGCGGGCAGATCCTGTTCGTCGGCACGAAGAAGCAGGCCCAGGAATCCATCGCCGAAGAGGCGAAGCGGGCGAACATGCACTACGTCAACCAGCGCTGGCTGGGCGGGTTCCTCACGAACTTCATCACGATCCAGAAGCGGATCCAGCGGCTGAACGAGCTCGTCGAGCGCAAGGAGCGCGGGGACTTCCTCACGCTGCCCAAGAAGGATGCCCAACGTCTCGAGGACGAGCTCCAGCACCTCGACCGGTACTTCCAAGGAGTGCGCGAGCTCAAGCGTCCGCCGGCTGCGCTGTTCGTCGTCGATCCGCACCGCGAGCACATCGCCGTCGAAGAGGCGCGCCGTCTCGAGATCCCGATCGTCGCGATGGTCGACACGAACTGCGATCCGGACCTCATCGACGTGATCATCCCCGCGAACGACGACGCGATCCGCGCGGTCAAGCTCATCTGTCAGAAGATGGCCGATGCGGTCATCGAAGGCCGCACGCAGCTCGACGCCTCGTCAAAGGAGGCGAGCCCGGAGGACATGGGCTACGCGCCGGCGACGACCGCGGATGGCTACGCCGAGGTCGGCATGCCGCGTGCGAAGCGCACGCCGCGCGTGTACGAGCCTGAAGAGGACGAATACCCGATCGGTGGGTACGAGGAAGAGCCGGCCGCTGAGGCCGGTGAAGCCGCGCCCGCCGGTGACGAGGCGCTCGCCGCTCCGGCGGCGGACGCGTCAGGGACCACGGAGGAGAAGTAGTCATGGCAACCGCAAGCGACGTCCAGCGCCTTCGGTCGGAGACCGGCGCCGGCGTGATGGACAGCAAGAAGGCCCTCGAGGCCGCGAAAGGCGACTTCGAGAAGGCGAAGACGATCCTGAAGGAGAAGGGCCTCGCGTCCGCCGCGAAGCGCGGCGACCGCGAGACGAACGAAGGCGTCGTCGAGGCGTACATCCACAGCGGCGGGCGCATCGGCGCGCTCGTCGAGCTCTCGAGCGAGACGGACTTCGTCGCCCGTAATCCGGAGTTCCGTGACCTCGCGAAGGCGATCGCGATGCAGGTGGCGGCGATGTCGCCGAAGCACGTGAGCTGGGAGCTCCTGAAGGAAGAGGAGATCAACGCGCTCCTCGAAGAGCACGGGGACGAGAAGACCGCGAAGGCGGCCGCCGTGCTCATGCACCAGCCGTACATCAAGGAGCAGTCGAAGACCATCGGCGACCTCGTGACCCAGCTTGCGGCCGCGACCGGCGAGAACATCAAGGTCCGCCGGATCGCGCGCTTCGAGCTCGGGAAGGCTTCGTGACGGCGACCCCGAAGTACCACCGCGTCCTCCTGAAGCTCTCCGGTGAGGCGCTTCTCGGGGACCGGCAGTTCGGCATCTCGCCGCAGTACACCGCCTATCTCGCTGAAGAGATCCGCAAGGTCCATTCGGTCGGCGTGCAGGTCGGCGTCGTGCTCGGCGGCGGCAACTGGCTCCGCGGAGCGGATGCCGCGGAGCACGGCATCGACCGCGCGACCGCGGACTACATGGGCATGCTCGCGATGGTCATCAATGCGCTCGCGCTCCGCTCGCAGCTCGAGGCCGCGGGGCTCCAGGCGCGCGTGCAGACCGCGCTCACGATCAACGAGGTCGCCGAGCCGTACATCCGTCTCAAGGCGATCAGCCATCTCGAGAAAGGCCGCATCGTGATCTTCGCGGCCGGCACGGGCAATCCGTTCTTCACGAGCGATACCGCCGCGGCCCTGCGGTCGGCCGAGATCGACGCGGAGGTCATCCTCATGGGCAAGAACAAGGTGGACGGTGTGTACTCGGGCGATCCGCGCACCGACAAGAGCGCGAAGAAGTACGACGACATCGGCTATCGCGACCTGCTCGAGAAGCGGCTGGGCATCATGGACGCCACGGCCGCCGCGCTCGCGGAGGATCGCAAGATGCCCACGATCGTGTTCGACGTGAGCGAGAAGGACGCGATGGTCCGCGCCGTCCTGGGCGAGCACGTCGGCACGCTCGTCCACGCGGGATAGGCCGTGGCGCTCGAAGAGGTCCTTGCCCAGACCGAGGCCCGCATGAAGAAGGCCGTGGAAGCGCTCCGTCACGAGGCGCAGTCGGTCCGCACCGGGCGCGCGACGCCGTCGCTCGTGGAGGGACTCGAGGTCGAGGCCTACGGCACGCCGACGCCGCTCATCTCGCTCGCGGCGATCAGCGCGCCCGAGCCGCGGCTCATCGTCATCCAGGCGTGGGACAAGAGCCTGATCAAGGCCATCGAGAAGGCGATCATCGGCAGCGACCTCGGGCTGACCCCGAACAACGACGGCGCGCTCATCCGCCTGCAGATCCCGATGCTCACCGAGGAGCGCCGCAAGGACCTCGTGAAGCAGCTGCACAAGAAGGTCGAGGAAGGCCGCGTCGAGATCCGAACCCTCCGGCGCCACGCGCACGACGAGCTCAAGTCCAAGGAAAAGAGCTCCGGCGTGACGACCGACGAGGTGAAGCGCGTCGAGGCGCAGCTTCAGAAGCTCACCGACCGGTACATCCTCACCGCCGACGAGATCGGGCAGGCCAAGGAGAAGGAGATCCTCTCCGTTTGACCGCCGCCGTCCCGCGGCATCTCGCGATCGTGATGGACGGCAATCGGCGGTGGGCGCGTAAGAAGCATCTGCCGGCGATCGCCGGCCATCGCGCCGGGGTCGACACCATCC
>DATCQC010000237.1:0-8359 GCA_036569685.1 Candidatus Limnocylindria bacterium
GGCTCATCGAGCGCGCGCAGCAGGAGGCATCCGACGTCCGCCTCGCGGACGTCATCGCGGAGCTCGCCGATCCGCTCGAGATCAGCCGCCGGGTCGTGCAGTCCGCGGTCCGTCGCGCGGCCTACGCGCTTCGCGGCCGCGAGGGCGCCGCGGCAGGCGCGCTGCGCGCGTTCGCCAAGGAGTACGCGGAGCGCAACCTGCACCGCTACACGTCGTTCCTGTACAGCCGGTCCTCGGACTCGCCGCTCCGCGTGACGCCGATCCCGGCCGAATACAGCGGTCGCTCGGAGAGCGTTGACGGCCGCATCGTGCTGCTGCGCAACTTCGATCTGAACTTCGCCCGCGATCCGCGGCTCTTCGTGATGGGCGAGGATGTGGGCCGCCTCGGTGACGTGAACCTCGTCTTCGAGGGACTGCAGGCGAAGTATGGCGACCGTCGGTTCACCGATACCGGCATCCGCGAGGCGACGATCCTCGGGCAGGGCATCGGGGCGGCCCTTCGCGGACTGCGGCCGATCGTCGACATCCAGTACCTCGACTACCTGCTCTACGCCCTCGAGCTCGCGAGCGACGATCTTGCCCCGCTCCATTTCCGGACCGCCGGCGGGCAGAAGGCGCCGGTGATCATCCGGACCAAGGGCCATCGCCTCCAGGGCATCTGGCACACCGGTTCGCCGATGTCCGTGGTGCTGAACGCGCTGCGTGGCATCTACGTCGTCGTGCCGCGGAACATGGTCCAGGCCGCCGGCTTCTACAACACGCTGTTCCGCGGCGACAATCCCGCGCTGCTGGTCGAGGTGCTCAACGGCTACCGGCTCAAGGAGCGGGTGCCCGACAACCTCGGTGAGTTCCGGCTGCCGCTCGGCGTGCCCGAGACCGTGCGCGCCGGCAGCGATCTCACGATCGTCACGTACGGAGCGCTCGTCCGCATCGCGATCGAGGCGGCGGCGATCCTGAGCGCCATGGGCGTCGACGCGGAGATCATCGACGTGCAGACGCTCAACCCCTTCGACGTGCACGGCGCGATCACGAAGTCTCTCGAGAAGACGAACGCGCTCCTGGTCGTCGACGAGGACGTCCCCGGCGGCGCGTCCGCGTTCATCCTGCGCGAGGTCCTCGAGGTCCAGCACGGATTCGAGCGTCTCGATGCCGCGCCGCGCACGCTCGCGGCCGCGGAGAACCGCGCGGCCGTCGGCGTGGACGGCGACTACTTCGCGAAGCCGAATCGCGAGCAGATCACCGAGGCGGCCTATGCGCTCATGCGCGAGCGCAGACCGCACGACTTCCCCGACCTCCGGCTGGGCGGAGCATGACCGAGAAGAGCAACGTGCAGGCGGTCCACGACACGCTTCGAGACGAGTTCCGGCGCGACGAGCGGGTCATCATCCTGGGCGAGGACGTCGGCGTTCGGGGCGGCGTGTTCCGCGTGACCGACGGGTTCATCGAGGAGTTCGGCCCCGATCGGGTCATCGACATGCCGCTCGCGGAGTCGAACATCGTGGGCGTCGCGATCGGCGCCGCGATCGCGGGGCTCATCCCGATCGCGGAGATGCAGTTCGCGGACTTCAGTACCCCGGCGTTCGAGCAGATCGTCGACGAGGCCGCGCGCATCCGGTACCGCTCGAACGGGCAGTGGCACGTGCCGATCGTGATCCGGATGCCGTGGGGCGCGGGCGTCCACGGCGCGCTGTACCACTCGCAGTCGCTCGAGGCGTTCTACGCGCACGTCCCTGGCCTCAAAGTGGTCGTGCCGAGCACGCCGAAGGACATCACGGGGATGCTTCGCTCGGCGATCCGTGATCCCGACCCGGTGATCTTCCTCGAACACAAGGCGACCTACCGCGCGGTGAAGGGCGACGTCCCCGACGGCGACTTCACGATCCCGCTCGGCCCCGCCGACGTGAAGCGCGAGGGCACGGATATCACCGTGTATGCGTACGGGCTGATGCTCCACCGCTCCCTCGACGCTGCCGAGAAGCTCGCGGGCGAGGGGATCTCGGTCGACGTCGTCGACGTCCGGAGCCTGCGTCCGCTCGACTCCGACACGATCCTCCGAGAGGCCCGCAAGACCGGCAAGTGTCTCGTGGTCTACGAGGACAACCGGCTGTTCGGCGCGGGGGCGGAGATCTGCGCGATGATCGCCGAGGAGGCGTTCGATTCGCTGGACGCGCCCGTGATGCGCCTCGCGGGGCCGGAATCGCCCGCCACCCCGTTCAACACGGTCCAGGAAGACGCGTTTCTGCCGAACGCGGACAATATCGCTACGAAGATGCCGGGAATTGGCGGAGTACTGAACATGGCTGTCTTTGAGCTGAAGATGCCGAAGCTCGGCGAATCCGTGACCGAGGGCACGATCGGGAAGTGGCTGAAGCAGCCCGGCGAGAGGGTCGAGAAGTACGACCTGCTCGTCGAGGTGCAGACGGACAAGGTGAACACCGAGATCCCGTCGCCCGTCGCCGGTACGTTGAAGGACGTCAAGGTGAAGGAGGGCGACACGGTGCCGATCGGCGCGCTACTGGCGACGTTCGATACGGCGGATGCCGGTGCGGCTGAGGCGCCGACGCCCGCTGCTTCAACGCCCGAGGTGCCGTCGGCGCCTCAACGCGCGGCCGCGGCGACACCTCTTCCGACCCAGGCACCAGCCGCGGCGCCGGAGACGCCGGCGGCGCGACCCACTCAAGGGTCGTCCGCAGCCGTCGCGACGGCACCGTCGTCGAACGGTGACGTTCGAGCGACGCCCGTCGTGCGCAAGCTCGCGGCCGAGCACGGGGTCGACCTCGATCGGATCCAGGGCACCGGGCTGAATGGACGGGTGACCCGGCAGGACGTCGAGCAGCTCGTCGCCCAGCTGCAGTCGCAGCCTCAGCCTCAAGCGCAGCGCCAGGCGGCGCGCCCGGCAGTCGTGCAGCCGGAGATGCCGCAGCCGATGGCCGGCGACGAGGCGATGCCGCTCACCCAGATGCGCAAGGCGATCGCGAACGCGATGGTCCTCTCGAAGACCACGATCCCGCACGCCGCGGCGATGATGGAGATCGACTGGACGAACGTCGCGAAGTTCCGCGAGTCCGTGCGCGAGTCCTTCAAGGCGCGCGAGGGCTACGAGCTCACGTATCTCCCGTTCGCGATCAAGGCCGTGACCATCGCGCTTCGCCGCCACCCGAACGTGAATGCCCGCTGGACCGACCAGGGCGTCCTCAAGGTGAAGGCGATCAACCTCGGGATCGCGATCTCGCTCGGCGACGACGGACTCGTGGTCCCCGTCATCAAGAACGCGGACGACCTCTCGATCACCGGGATCGCCCGCGCGGTCCGCGATCTCGCGACGCGCGCGAAGACGAAGAAGCTCACGATCCCCGACTTCGAGGGCGGAACGTTCACCGTGAACAACGGTGGAACGCTCGGCACATACCTCAGCTACCCGATCGTGAATCCGGGCCAGGCCGCGATCATGACGACCGAGGCCATCGGCAAGCGCGTTGTCGCCCTCGACGACGACAGCATCGGCATCCGGACCATGGGCAACGTCGTCATGTCGTTCGACCACCGGGTCATGGACGGCGCCACCGCTGCCGCGTTCCTCCGTGACGTGAAGGCGTGGATCCAGGGCGTCGACCCGTCGAACGTCGCGTTGTCGTGACCGGGCGACGCGACGAGCGAGTCCGCCAGCCCTCTGCGCGTCTCCTCGGCGAAGCCGAGAGATTGAGCAGGATGGCGGAGCTCGTCCCGATCGCGTTCGAGATGCCCGGCGAGGTCGAGCGGCCGCGCTCGCGCGGCCGCAGCGCCGCGAACGAGCGCGTCCCGATCGACCACGCCCGGCCCGAGTGGCTGAAGGTCCGGCTGCCGATGGGGCCGCAGGTCGAGGAGCTGCGCCGGCTCATGCGCAGCAAGTCGCTCCACACGGTCTGCGAGGAAGCGCACTGCCCGAACATGGCCGAGTGCTGGGGCGCCGGCACCGCGACATTCATGATCCTCGGCGACACGTGCACGCGGTCGTGCGGGTTCTGCGCGGTGAAGACCGGGAAGCCGACGGAGCTCGATCTGGCCGAGCCGGCGCACGTGGGCGAAGCGGTCGCGCGCATGGGCGTGAAGCATGCTGTCGTCACGAGCGTGAACCGCGACGAGCTCGAGGACGGCGGTGCGCGGATGTTCGCCGAGACGATCCGCGAGATCCGGCGGCAGTCGCCCGGTACGTCGGTCGAGGTGCTCATCCCCGATTTCCGTGGCGTCGCCGCCGCCTTGGACACTGTCCTCGCCGAACGGCCGGAGATCATGAACCACAACGTCGAGACCGTGCCGCGGCTCTACCCGCGCGTGCGTCCGCAGGCGCGCTTCGAGCGCTCGCTCGAAGTGCTCCGCCGAACGAAGGAGCGCGCGCCGACGCTCGTGTGCAAGACCGGGATCATGGTCGGCCTCGGTGAGACGAACGATGAGGTCGTCGACACCATGCGCGCGATCGCGGCGCAGGGGACCGACGTGTTGACGATCGGCCAGTACCTGCGGCCGTCGCCGGAGCACCTGCCGATCGAGCGCTACTGGACGCCGACGGAGTTCGCGGAGCTGCGCGACGTCGGGATGGCGATGGGCTTCGACCACGTCGAGTCCGGGCCGCTCGTGCGCAGCTCGTACCACGCCGAACGCCACGTGGGATTGGCCAGTGCCGGCTGAGCTGCGAGCCACGGCGCTCGGGCGCGTCGGCTACCTCGACGGGTGGCGGCTCCAGGAAGCGGTCGCGGCGCGGCTGTCGGCCGGAGGGCCGGAGCGGCTCCTGCTCCTCGAGCACGAGCCCGTGTACACGATCGGCCGGCGTGGGACCCTCGAGCACCTCACCGCGTCGCCGAGCGAGCTGCGGGCCGCGGGCGCCTCGGTGTATCGCGTGGACCGCGGCGGCGACATCACGTACCACGGGCCGGGTCAGCTGGTCGGCTATCCGATCCTGTCGCTCGGCCATGCGCCCGACGTCGTGGCCTACGTGCGGGCCATCGAGGACGGGCTGCGCGTGGCGCTCGCCGATTTCGGCATCGCCTCGCGCACCATCGGCGGCAAGACCGGCGTCTGGGTCTCGCTGCGTGACGGGCGAGACGCGAAGATCGCCGCGATCGGGGTGCGCGTCTCGCGCGGTGTGACGCGGCACGGGTTCGCCATCAACGTGGACACGGACCTCGCGGGCTTCGCTCGGATGATCCCGTGCGGATTCATGCACGAGGTCGGGTCGTTCGCGCGTCTGGGGGTCGCGGCGACCGTCGCCGATGTCGCGGGTGCGTGCGCGACCCGGATCGCCGAGCGGCTCGAGCGCGAGCTCGTGTGGGATGCGGCGATCGCATCGCCGCGGGATGACGAGATCCCGGCCGACGCGCCGGTGCACGGCGCCGTCGATCTGCTCGCCGCCGTCGCGGCGTAGCGGCGTCCGCGGTGCTGATCCGGGAGGACCCGGCGACGGAGCTCACGGTGGCGACGCGCATCCTCGCTCACACGGACGCGCTGGCCGCGGACGGTCGCGTGGCGCTCCTCACCGGCGAGGTCGTGTACGTGGCCGCTGAAGGGATCCCGAATCACACGATGACCCCGTACGACGTCACGATCATCCGGCTGCGCGACGGGCTCGATCTCTTCGGCACGCCGCCGGCCGACGCCGTGCGCTACCTGGACGCACTGCGGTCGCGTCCTGGGTCGACGGCCGCCGCGCTCGCGGCGGACGGGACGCTCGTCACGGCGGATGGTCTCGGCGCGCTCGTCCTCGCTCTGCTGCACCGACCGTGGGACGAGGCCGAGGCGCAGGCCAAGGCGGCGGGCGCACTCATCGGCGCCTACCCGGTCGGCTGAATCAGCTCGCTCGGGGCTGCGCTCGGTACCAGCCGGCGTAGGTGATCGCTGCGGCGACCATCGCGGCGGCGCACGTCGCGACGACGACGTACGCACCGAGGGCGATCGCGAGGAACTCGGGCGGCACGGCGTAGCCCGCGAGCACTGCATTCAGGTAATCGGAGAGCGCGAACGACTGCGCGCTGCCGCCGGCGAGCCCGGCGAGCGCGCCGCCGGTCAGGCCGGCGAGGATCGCGGTCCGCGCTCTCGGCGCGTCGATCCCCCGTCCGAGTTGGTAGAACGCGACGAGCGCGATGACCAGCGCCGCGGCCGATGCGATCGAGCCGACGGGATCGGGTCCGCCAAGACGGCCGCGCACGGGCGCGTCGGCGAGGCGGTACGCGGAGAACAGCGCGACAGCCACCGTGGCCGCCGCGCTCACGAGCGCCGCGGCGAGCGTCCGCCCGGCCAGGCCCATCGCTAGCCCGGCGGATCGAGGTCGAAGGGGAGCGGCTCGGCACCCTCCTCGCGACGGTCGTGCGCGGTCTGCATCGCGACCTTCTTGCGGCGCTTGCGCTTCTCGAAGGGACCGCGTACATCGAACCCGAGCTCGTATTGCGTCGCCGCGTTCAGCAACGCCTCCGCGGGCGAGAGGCCGAGCACGCGCACGAGGTCGTCGTACAGCCGGTCGAACCGGTCGCGGTCCTCGTCCGACCGGACGATGTCCGGGTACGCGGGCGGCTTGATCCGCTCCGCCGGCGTCGCTATCGGGCACTCTTCTTCGCGGAGATCGATCGGATGAAGGACTCGACCGGGATCGCGCTCAAGGTCTCGATCGACAGCGTGCCGCGCGCGCCGAGGCTGACCGACACGCGGGCCATCGTCTCGGCATCCTTCGCCTCGACGACGTTCACGAAGTCGTACCGGCCGAGCGTCGCGTACTGCGCGACGACGCGCGCACCGGTCGCCTCGATCTCCTTGTTCACTTCCTTGATGCGGCGCGGATTCGCTTGCAGCGTCTTCACGCCAGCCGGGGTCACCTTGGTGAGCAGAACGAACGTGGCCATGGGTACCTCCGTGTGTCGCGACGTAGAGTGAGGATATGCCGCAGTTCACCCGCGCCGAAGCCGAGGCGCTGCTGCCGCGCGTGCGGCCGCTGCTCGAGGATCTGAGGCGGCGGAAGGCGACGTACGACTCGCGTCCGAGCGCGCCGGTGGCCAGTGAGATCGAGGCGCTGCTGCGCGACGTGGCGGAGCTCGGGGTCGAGGTGAAGGACATCGACGCCGGGCTCATCGACTTCCGGACGGATCGGGGCGGGGAAGAGGTCTACCTCTGCTGGCGCCTGGGCGAAGGCGACCGGATCGCCTGGTGGCACACGCTCGAAGGCGGGTTCCCGGCCCGGCGGCCGCTGGTCGAGAACTAAGTTGCGGACAGGGTGGCCCGATGGCCACCCGGGTGACCCATCGACGTAGCCGAACGGCCCACACGACACGCATGCGATGACGTGCTCTCTTATCGAAGGTGGACGAGCACGAGCTGGCGTGGACCGCGGGATTCTTCGACGGGGACGGGTGGGCCGCGTTGTCGAAACGAAAGGGGCGGCGGACCGGGCAGCCGCAGGCCCAGATCAATCAGAGCAGCGTCGAGGGCCTTCCGGAAGTGTTGGTCCGATTCCGCGACGCCGTCGGCGTCGGTCGCATCGCCGGCCCGAAGATCGAGGAAGGACGGGAGCCGCTCTATTGGTGGGTTGCGAGCAGCCGCTCCGACGTCGAGCGCACCGGCCGCCTGATCTTGCCGTGGCTGTCAGGACAGAAGCGCAGTCAGTTCAATGCCGCGGTCGGATTGCTATCGGGCCATCCTGCGCTGACATCGTTCGCGTGGGCTGCCGGACTCTTTGATGCCGAAGGCTCGACCTCGCTCACGGCGCACCAATCCCATGCTGGTCACAAGGTCATCGAATCATCGATCACCCAGGGTGGTGACATGAGTCCGGAGGAGCTTCGTCGGTTCGTCGCCTGCGTCGGGCGAGGTCGCGTGTACGGACCGTACGACCAGGCGGGAGCGAATGAGCCCGTCTATCGGTGGCGTGCCTACACGATCGACGACGTGCGGTCGATCCTCCACCTGATACTGCCGTGGTTAGGTGGCGTGAAACGACGCCAGGCATTTGCGGCGATCGCGACCATCGATGGACAGCCCGCGCTGCCACGCGGTCGCGTCGAGTGGGGCAGGCATAAGACCCATTGCATCCGCGGCCACGAGTACGCCTCGGCGCGGATTCGGCCGTACGTGAGCCGCGGCGTCGGTGTTCAGCGGCGCGACAGCAAGCAGTGCCTGCAGTGCACCCGCGAGCAGGCGCGCGATCGACGATCTGAAGCGGCTCGTCAGCGCGAAATCGGTGACTCTACTTGTTGAAGTACACCTTGTTGATCTCGATGTAGTTCTTCCACTTGTCCGGTACCGCATCCTCGGGGAAGATCGCGCTCACGGGACACACCGATTCGCACGCGCCACAGTCGATGCACTCGTCCGGATGGATGTAATACATGTTGTCGGCATC
>DATCQC010000238.1:0-3773 GCA_036569685.1 Candidatus Limnocylindria bacterium
GCGCTGCGCCGCGGCGCGACGGTCTACGCGGTGCACGAGGCGTCGAAGATCGACCGGTGGTTCCTGCGCAAGCTCCGCAACGTCGTGCGGTTCGCCGAGGACGAGCTGCAGGGCAAGACGCCGAACCCGGCGCTGCTCCGCCGCGCGAAGCGCATGGGCTTCTCCGATGCGGATCTCGCGACCCTCGCCGGCGTGCTCGCGTCCGACATCCGCCGGCTGCGCATGCAGTGGGGGATCGTCCCGGTCTACAAGATGGTGGACACCTGCGCCGCCGAGTTCGAGGCGGTGACGCCGTACTTCTACTCGACCTACGAGCAGGAGAACGAGGCGCTCCCGCTCGAGGGACCGAAGACCGTCATCCTCGGGTCTGGACCGATCCGCATCGGGCAGGGCATCGAATTCGACTGCTGCTGCGTGCAGAGCGCAATGGCCCTCAAGGACCGCGGGGTCAAGGCGATCATGATCAACAGCAACCCCGAGACGGTGAGCACGGACTTCGATGCGTCCGCGCGACTCTATTTCGAGCCACTCGACGAGGAGTCGGTGGCGAACATCCTTGCGAACGAGGGCGGCGACGTGTCGGTGCTCGCGCAGTTCGGCGGGCAGACCGCGCTCAACCTTGCCGATCGGATCGCCGACATCGGCGGACACATCAGTGGCACGAGCGCGGACGCCATCGGTCTCGCGGAGGACCGCCGCCGGTTCCACGAGTTCGCGACCGCGCTCGGGATCCCGCAGCCGCCCGGGGGCACGGCGGAGTCGCTGAGCGAGGCGCGGGAGATCGCCGACGGCATCGGCTATCCCGTCCTCGTACGACCGTCGTACGTGCTCGGCGGCCGGGGCATGGAGATCGCGTACGGACCGGACGATCTCGAGCGCTACTTCGCCTCGGCCCTCGAGGCGAGCTTCGGTCGCGTGCTCGTGGACAAGTACCTGCGCGGGCG
Organism: Candidatus Limnocylindria bacterium; assembly: GCA_036569685.1. Lineage (GTDB taxonomy): Bacteria > Chloroflexota > Limnocylindria > P2-11E > P2-11E > UBA4735. The sequence continues at coordinate 945 of DATCQC010000238.1, forward strand.
CGAGGTCGAGGTCGACGCGGTGAGCGATGGGCAGGACACCCTCGTCGCGGGGATCATGGAGCACATCGAGCGCGCCGGCGTCCATTCCGGCGACTCGTTCGCCGTCTATCCCGCGTCGAATCTCAGCGCCGCCGAGCGCGACGAGATCGTGGAGCTCACCCGCAAGATCGCCTCGTCGTTGCCCGTCCGCGGCCTGCTGAACGTCCAATTCATTGTCACGAACGAGGACGCCGCGTTCGTTCGGCCGGGCCCGGCTTCGCCGGCCCCGGCCGTGCCCCATTCAAAGGTCTGGTGCCTCGAGGTCAACCCGCGCGCGAGCCGGACCGTGCCGTTCCTCACGAAGGTGACCGGCGTGCCGCTCGTGACGCTCGCCGTCGCGATCGGCGCGGGGAGCACCCTCGCGGCCGAAGGCTACGCGCGCGCTGACGGCCTCTGGCCCTCCGGGGATCTGGTGGCGCTGAAGGCGCCGGTGTTCTCGATGGCGAAGCTGCTCGACGTGGACACGTATCTCGGCCCGGAGATGAAGAGCACCGGCGAGGTGATCGGGATCGACCGCACCTTCGCGCCGGCGCTCTGGAAGTCCCTCGTCGCCGCCGGTCTCGCGCCGATGCCGAGCGGCAAGGTGCTCATCACGGTCGCGGACAAGGACAAGGCCGAGGTCGTGAACATCATCGAGGGGTTCCATTGGCTCGGGTATGACCTCGTCGCGACAAGCGGCACGGCCGCGCTCATCCGCTCGCTGGGGATAGAGGTGACCGAGGTGCCCAAGCTCGGCGAGGGCGATTCGACGATCCTCCAGCTCATCCGCTCCGGAACGTGCGCCGCGGTCGTCAACACGCCGACACTCGGCAAGACCGTCGACCGCGACGGCTTCCTCATCCGGCGGGCTGCGGTCGAGGCGCGCGTCCCGTGTCTCACGTCGCTGGACACGGCACTCGCCGTGGTCACCGCGCTCCGCGCGAGCGCGCAGAGCTACAACGTCGCGCCGCTCTCCGAGTACCGCACGGCGCCGGTCGTCGCGTGACGACCAAGCGGACCGGCACGCCGTGGATGGCGTCCGACGCGTACGGAAAGACGCTCGCGGGTCTCTCGCTCAACCTCATCGTCCGCGATGTCGCGCTGAGCCTGCCGTTCTATCGCGACGTGCTCGGCATGACCGTGCACTATTCGGATGCGGACATGGCCGCGCTGCAGCTCGGCGCGACGCAGATCGTGTTGCACGCCGATCACACGTACGACAAGCAGCCCTGGGCCGCGCGACTGTCGGCGGCCGGGAAGCGCGGGCTTGGCGCGGAGTTACGGATCCTCGGCATCGATCCCGACGCGGCCGAGCGGCGTGCGACGGCATGCGGCGCGACGGTCCTGCTGGGCGCGCGGGACTGGCCGCACGGGTGGCGCGACGTGCTCCTCGAGGACCCCGACGGGTACACCTTCGCCGTAGGGACGGCGCTCTCGTGATCCTCGAGTTCGGCCGCGTGCTCACGCGCACGGAGATCGGCGACCTGGGCGTCGTCCTCAACGTCGCCGCTCCGGGCATCGCCGCGCAGGCGCGCGCGGGACAGTTCGTGCACGTGCGGCCGGGCCAGCGGTTCGATCCGCTGTTGCGTCGGCCGTACTCGTTCAACCGCATCGACCGCCAGGCCGGCGAGATCGAGCTCATCGTGAAGCCGCTCGGCGAGGGCGGTGAATGGATCGCGTCGCGCCGTCCGGGCGACGACCTCGATCTGCTCGGCCCGTTGGGCAGCGCGTTCGTGATCCAGCGTGCGACGAAGAACCTGCTGCTCGTTGCGGGCGGCACCGGGATCGCGCCGATGCGCGTGCTCGCGGAACACGAGGCGACGCGCCGCAACGTGACGCTCGTCATGGGCGGCCGCTCGATCCAGTACCTGTGGCCATCCCGGCTGCTTCCGCCGACGGTCGAGTACGTCACGACGACCGATGACGGCTCGTTCGGGATCAAGGGTCGCGTCACCGAGGCCCTGCGGCCGCTCCTCGCGTGGGCCGATCAGCTGTGCGCGTGCGGGCCGTGGCCGATGCTCGCCGCACTCGGTCGGATGCGCGACGAGGCGGCCCGTGCGAGCGCGGTGTTCCCCGGACGCCAGGTGCTCCTCGACGCGGAGATCGCCGTCGAGCAGCACATGGGCTGCGCGATGGGCGTGTGCCGCGCGTGCGTCGTCGTCACGGCGAGCGGCAACGCGCGGGTGTGTCGCGAAGGTCCGGTGTTCCCGCTCGGCGAGATGCGCTTCGCCGAGGGCGAGCCCGCGACCGTCGGGCTGTCGGCCTGATGCCCTGGCGGCGGCCGCGGAAGAAGGTCGATCGGCCGGTCAATGTGAGCAGGGCGATCGAGGAGACGCTCGAGGAGCTGAGCGCCGGTGAGGACGAGGACGACAGCGTCGAGCTCGCCGATGTCGACGGCGCCTCGATCGTCGAAGCCGCGAGCGGCGAAGCCGACACCGAGCAGCGCATCCCCTCGGCGCTCGCCGAGCAGCTCTCGCGCGTGGAGCTGAGCGAGACCGCGGTCGTCGCGCCGGTGCGGTCGACGGACCGGCCTGAGGATGGGGTCGATCTCGCGGTCGACGCCGCGCGCGGGCTGCGGCTCAAGAATCCGGTGCTCACCGCATCGGGAACGTTCGGCCAGGGCGTCGAGTACGCCGAGCTCATCGACGTGTCGCGGCTCGGCGCCATCGTGAACAAGGGCACGACCGTGCTCGCGCGGCCAGGGAACGCGCAGTACCGGATCGCCGAGACGCCATCGGGGATCCTGAACTCGATCGGGCTCGAGAATCCCGGCGCGGCGGGCGTCGCGAAGAAGTACGCGAAGGCTTGGGC
>DATCQC010000239.1:0-6642 GCA_036569685.1 Candidatus Limnocylindria bacterium
GCGTGTTCTCCAGCGCCTCGCGATCGTCCGGGAAGAGGTCGGCCATCTGCGCGGCGCTCTTCATGTACAGCTCGGGGTGATCGATCATCTTCAGACGGTCCGGCTGATCGACGGTCTTGCCGCTCTGGATGCAGACCATGATGTCCTGGGCCTCGGCGTCATCGGCGTGCACGTAATGGATGTCGTTGGTCACGACGAGCGGCACGCCGGTGCGGCGGCTCACCTCGCGGATGCCGGCGTTGACGGTCTCCTGCTCGGGGATCCCGTGCGCCATGAGCTCGAGGTAGAAATTGCCCGCCCCGAAGATCGCGGCATGCTCGAGCGCGACGGCGCACGCCGCATCGATGCCCAGCTCCTGGATCGCGCGTGAGACCTCGCCCTGCAGACACGCCGAGAGGGCGATGAGGCCCTCGCTGCGCTCGCGCAGGAGCTGCTTGTCCATCCGCGGCCGGTAGTAGTACCCCTCGAGGTGCGCGCTCGTGACCAGCGAGACCAGGTTCTGGTAGCCGGTGAAGCTCTTTGCGAGGAGCACGAGGTGGAACGGCTTCCCGTGCCCCTCCACCTTCGCGTCGCGGTCGGCTCGGCCCCCGCGAGCGATGTAGGTCTCGACGCCGACGATCGGCTTGATCCCGGCGGCCTTCGCGGTCGTGTAGAAATCGACCGCGCCGTAGAGCGCACCGTGGTCGGTGAGTGCCAGGGCCGGCATGTCGAGGGCCTTCGCGCGCGCCACGAGGTCACGCAGCCGCGACAGGCCGTCGAGCAGGCTGTACTCACTGTGGGTGTGCAGGTGGACGAACTGCTGCGAGATGAGGGGACCCTTTCTGGAAGCAGTTGGCGGTCAGTTTAGTCCGATACGCGCGTTCCGCCTGATTTCGCGACCGATCAGACAAGGGTACGCGGAGACCCACCCATAGACTCGACACGTGAAGCAGGCGACGCACCGGGACTGGGTGGCCGAGTACGACGGGCGGCTGTCGGCAGCCGGTCACAGCCGCTCCGCGAAGGCGCGGATCTCATCATTGCGCGACTACTACGTCGGCCGGCCCGTGCTCGTGACCGGCGGAGCGTCCTTCATCGGCAGCCACCTGGTCGAGCTGCTCGTTGCCGCGGGGGCGATCGTGCGCGTCGCAGATGACCTCTCGAGCGGGCGGCTCGACCATCTCGCCACGGTCCGCTCCGGCATCAGATTCGATCGCGGCGACCTGCGCGATCCGGCGTTCGCCCGTGACAGCGTTGCCGGGTCCAGCGTCGTCTTCCACCTTGCCGCGGCCCATGGCGGACGCGGGTACATCGATTCCCACCCGGTCGAGTGCCTGAACAACATTTCCCTCGACCACTCCGTGTTCAGCGCTGCCGCGGACGCCGGGGTCCAGAAGGTCGTGTTCGCGAGCTCCGCGTGCGTCTACCCGACGCAGCTGCAGGCCAGCGACCGCGACCGGCAGCTCCTTCGAGAGACCGACGCCGGGTTCGACGAAGGAGCGACGAATCCCGACGGCGAGTACGGGTGGGCGAAGCTGACCGGCGAGCTGCAGCTGCGCGCCTTCCATCGGCAGCACGGAATGTCGGGGGTGGCATGCCGCATCTTCACCTCGTACGGCGAGCGCGAGAACGAAACGCACGCGGTGATCGCGCTGATCGCCAAGGCCGTCGCGCGACTCGATCCGTTTCCGATCTGGGGCAACGGCCTGCAGACCCGAAATTTCACCTACGTTCACGACACGGCCATGGGTCTTGCGCTCGCTGGCGCCCACCTCGATGGCTTCACGACGCTGAACGTCGGCAGCCCTCGCCATCACACGATCCTCGAGCTCGTCGAGCAGATCTTCGAGTACGTCGGGTGGCGACCGGAGCAGATCGCCTACGAGCTCGATCGTCCTGTCGGGGTCCGCAGTCGCGCCGCGGACGTGACTCGATGCGAAGCTCTGCTCGGCTGGAGCCCGATCGTGAGCCTGGATCAGGGCGTGGCTCGCAGCATCGACTGGTACGCCCATGACGCGACGCCACGCACGATGGATCTCACCCGAGCGCTCACGGAGCGGTAGCTGGACGTCATCGACGTCGTCCTGCCGGCGCACAACGAGGCGCTCTCGATCGGTGCGACGCTCAGCGAGTTCCATCAGGTCGCCGCCGCGTCGGCTCTCAGCGTCCACTTCGTCGTGTCGGAGGATGGCTCGTCCGATGGCACGGCTGCGGTCGTTCAGGCGCTCGCGGCGACGCTCCCCATCACCTTGATCACCGCTCCGACGCGGAAGGGCTACTCGCGCGCGGTCGTTGATGGCCTGAGAGCCACCACCGCCGATCTCGTCGCGTGTGTCGACGCCGACGGACAATGCGATCCTCGCGACCTGGTGAGGCTGGTCGAGGCCCTCGACGGTCACGACCTGGTCGTTGGACGAAGGACCCACCGCGCCGACCACTGGTCGCGGATGATCATGTCGCGCGCGTTCAGATTTGTGTTCTCGGCGTTCTTCTCGGTGCCCCTGCACGACCCATCGAGCCCGTACCTCTTGATCAGGCGCGCGGCCCTCGATCGGGTGCTCGCGAGCGATCCCGGCATCCTGCCCCAGGGCTTCTGGTGGGAGTTCTACGCTCGGGCGGTCGAGCTGGGTCTCGATCTATCGGAGATCCCGGTGGGTCATCGAGTGCGGTCGGCAGGACGCACGCAGGTGTATCGGCCGACCAAGATCCCGCGGATCGCGCTGGTCCATCTGATCGGCCTGGTCCGGCTCCGCCGCGAGCTCCGATCACGCCGGCCATAGGTCGGCACTCGCCCGCGTTGATCCGTCGAATTCGATGGTCGAATGGACGACCCGCGACGGCCGCGTGGATCGTCCTGCTCGTCGCCGCGGGGCTCATCGCGGTCCCGTCTCTCTGGGCGTGGGCCGCGGCACCCGCCTATCCGGGCCCGCTGGAATACGGGGAGGGATCCGTCGCGCACGCGGGCCAGCTCATCGCCCGCGGCGCCGATCCCTATGCGCCCCAGCCTGCCGGCACATTCGTCGCCGCCATCTACCCACCGGTCTCCTATCTCATCGCGGCGGCCGGCGCGCCGTTCGGCCCGTTCGTGGGGCTCCGCATCGCCTCGCTCGCGGCGACGATCGCCGTCGCCGCGCTCGTTGCTGTCGCGGCACGACGGCGGGTCGCCGTGGCGGTCGCGCAGGGCGTCGCGTATCTCGCGACCATGCCGGTGCGTGCCTGGGCCGGCGCTCATCGCCCTGACGATCTGGCCGTCGTGCTCACCGCCGGCGCGGTGCTGGCCGCGGGATCGACGTGGCGCCGCGCGGCCGGCGCGGGGGTCCTCGGTGCACTCGCGATCTTCACCAAGCAGACCGCGATCGTTCCCCTGGCATTCGTCCTCGTCTACCTGCTGCTGTGGGATCGCACCGCCGGGCGCCGGCTGGCCGTGACACTGGGGCTCTCGGTCGCGGCACTGGCCCTTCTTTCAGCGCTCATCTTCGGGCCGCGCGATGTCCTCGACCACGTCGTCGGCAGGAACGCGACGGAATTTTCGACCGACGACGCCCTCGCATTCACGACCCTGGCGGTCCTGGCGCTGGGTGCCTTCGTGCTCGTCGCGGCACGGGTCGCATCGGGACGGATGCGCGCGTATCTCCTCGGGGCGTTCGTCGTCGTCCTGCTCGCCGGGCGGGCGGGTGCGTCGATCAATTTCGAGCTCGATCTCGGTGCCGCCGCGGTCCTGGGCATCGCCACCGCACCCACGCTGCGTGGACTCGGCATCCCGCTCGTGCTCGCGGCGCAGCTCGTCTTCGTGTCCGCGATCACCACCTTCGGGCTGATCGGCGGCGCAGCTGTGGCGGCCGCTCCACCGGTGTCGCCCGCGCCGGTGTTCGCGGTCGGAGCTCATCACCTCGCCGAGGACAGCGGGGTGCTCATCGCCGCAGGGATCGAACCCGACGTCGATGAGCTCTTCGTGTGGTCGCACCTGGTCACACTCGGCAGGTTCCCCGACGACGTCACGCCACGGGTCCGACAAGGCGGGTTCGCGACCATCACGTCCAGCGCGCCGCTCGACCAGCTTGACAGCTGGCCGATCCAGCGAGAGCGGTGGCTTCCCGCACTTGTCGACGCCGTGCTCGCGCGGTATCGCCTCGAGAGCTCCGGGCCGGGCAACTACCGCTACGTGCCGCGGTAGCCCGCCCTACGGAGCGTTGAGCGTGATGTTCACGACGACGCCGCGATGGTCCGAGGCGGTGGAGCTCACCACGTGGCCCTGCGCGGCGGTCACGCCCACGCCGAAGAGGTAGTCGATCCGCTCGACCGGGGCATCGGACGGGAAGGTGTTGTCCGGGCCGCCCGATTGGAGCGCGAGATCGCCGAAGCCGGAGTCGGTGATGAGCTTGAGCTCGGGCGCCTCCGGTCGGGCATTGCAGTCACACGCGATGACCGCCGGGGTCGTCGAGCCGAGTGCGTTGAGGAGCGCGCGCACCTGCTCCATCCGCACCGCGCTCGCGTCGCTGTTCTCGTCCAGGTGCGTGACCGCGATCGTGAGCCGGACGGCCGTCGCGCTGTCGCCGATGTGCGCGATCACCGCACCGCGCGGCTGGTAGCGCAGGCCCGGCTCCTTCGCGTACGAGACGCGCCGTACGTCGGTGATCGGGTACCGGGACAGGATGGCGTTCCCGTAGAGGTCGCCGATGGTCGGCCCGTAGACGTACGCCATGCCGAGCCGGGCCGCCAGGTAGCCGAGGGCGTCGTGCTGATCGTCGATGAGCCATCCCCGCACGACCTCCTCGAGCACGACGACCTGCGGGTCGGCCAGCGAGATCGTGTCGGCGATGCGGTCGAGGGCCGGGATATCGCCCACGTCGAAGCCCTGGTGGATGTTGTAGGTCATGACCCGGTACGTCAGCTCAGCGGCCCGCGTCGCACCGACGGGCGTGACGAGGAGCGCGCCGACCGGCACGAGCACCGTGAGCACCGCGACCGACCACGCGAGCGGTGGCCGCCAGCGCGGGAGCGGCGATGACGGAACGACCAGCACCGCGACGACGACCAGCGCGGTCAGCACCCAGAGCACCTCGAGGTTGGCGAAGTACGCGTAGTGGACGAACGTGCCGCCCACAAAGAGCAGCCACCCCACGCCGAACGCAACGACGGTGAGCCACGGAGAGCCGGAGCCCGGCTGCGGCGCGGACGTGAGGGCCGACGCCGCGACGACGATCCCGGCCGCGAACGCCGCACCGGCGGCGACCGAGAGGATCGGGATGTGCAGCCACAGGAGCGCGGCCCCGACGACGATCGCCGCAGCCGCGGCGGGGCGGGCCGGGAGTCCGCGCGCGAGAACGATCGCGCCGACGGCGGCACCGATGCCGACGACCACCAGCCCGATCTGCGTGCTCGGCCCCCCGTCGCGGCCAAGGCCGCCGGCCAGCGCGGCCTGCGCGCCGTTCAGACCGCCGGTCTCCGCGGCGAGGAGCAGCGGGCCGACCGCGACGAGCCCGAGCGCGGCGCGGGCCGTCGGCGACGACCAGACGGTCCCTTCGCCGAGGGTCGCGATCCCGGCTGCCAGGAACAGGAGGGTCGCCACCAGGACGAGCGGCACGGCGAGCGCGAGCGGCCCGGCGACGATCGGGATCGTGCCGAACGCGCTGCGCAGGATCAGATCGACGGCGAGCGCGACCGGGATCGCGATGGGGAGCGGCGAGCTCCGGTCCGCGGTACGCACGCTGTGCGTGAGCGAGAGCCACTGCGTGCCCGCGACGACCGCGACCGCGGAGAGCACGAGATCGACCCACTCCTGCCTGATCGCGGTGACCGCGAGCATGGCGATCGCGAGCACCGCCGCGGTGGCCGCGACCGAGCGGCGCGGCCCGAGCCGTCCCGCGACGACGCCGGCCAGCAGGGAGAGGCCGAAGATCGCGAACGCCAGCGCGCCGAGCGTGGTGTTCGGCAGCTTCCCGAACAGCGACTGATAGAGGGTCGCCGTGAAGACGTGGATCGCGCTCAGCAGGAAGAGGAGGCCGATGGTCGCGAACGCCGCCGGGCCGATCACGCGGCGGAGTCTATGGGCGCGAAGCTAGGCGACGTGCTCCGATCGCGCGGCATGAAGCGCGTCGGCCGGAACGTCGACGCCGCTCGCACCGCCGAGGGTCGCAGCGCGCCACGCGGCCGCGAGACGTTCGCCGACTGCGTTGATCAGGAAACCGAGATGGTCGAGCTCGACCGGCCCGATCTCCTCGGCGCGCGGCCCCGCGACCAGCGCGCCGACGACGTCGCCGTTGACGACGATCGGTGCGACCGCCGATCGGCCGCCGCCGGCGAGCCGCTCGATGAGCGTCGCCTCGTTCCAATCGTGCGCGGGCTGGATGAGCTCGTGCACGGTGGGCGCGCTCAGGATGCGCGCCTCGCGGCAGGCCCGGGCGATCGCGTTGTACCGGTCGTCGGCGCTGATGTGGAACCGGCCGTCCGAGATGCCGAGGAGCCGGTCGATGCCGTTCGCCTCGACCGATGCGCTCACCCGATCCCCGCGAAGGATGCCGGCCTCGGGATCGAGACCGACGATGAACGATGTCGGAAAGCCGGCCGCGGACAGCTGCACCAGCAGGCTCGAGAGGATGCCGTCGGTCGTTTCGGCGACCGGCGCGGCCGGCGGCACGACCGGATCCGCGGCCGCGGCCGCCG
>DATCQC010000240.1:0-16847 GCA_036569685.1 Candidatus Limnocylindria bacterium
TTGAATGATGCCGGGCCCCGGCCGGGCTTTGCCCGGACGGAGACCGCACCGGCCCCCACGACCGGAGCAGCCGAAGGCGGCTGAAGGGAGTAGGGGTTAAATGGGAGATACCAATGAAATTGGTATCGACATCATCGAGACCGTGCGGATCAAGGGCGTGCTCGAACGGCACGACGATCGGTTCCTGCGCCGGGTCTACACGGAGTGGGAGCGCGCCTACTGCCGCCGCAACGTCCTCCATCTCTCCGGCCGGTGGGCCGCGAAGGAGGCGGTGTCGAAGGTCCTCGGGCTCGGGATCCGTGGAGTGGGGTGGCGCGAGATCGAGATCAAGCGGACGCCACTCGGGCAGCCGATCGTCGCGCTGCATGGCCGCGCGGAGGAGCGGCGCCGGGCGCTCGGCCTTACGTCGCCGCTCGCGGTGAGCATCTCGCACATCCGCGACCTCGCGGTCGCCGTCGCCGTCGGCACCCGCGCGGGGCCGGCCTGAGTACCGCGAAGGAGATCGCTCCGGCGCCGCTCGACGCGCGTGCCGTCCGGGCCGTGCTGAAGCCGCTCGATGCGGATGCCGGCAAGGAGCAGCGCGGCCGGGTCCTCGTCGTCGGCGGCTCGATGCGGTATCCCGGCGCCATCGTGCTGGCCGCCCGCGCGGCGGCCCGCTGCGGGGCTGGCGTGGTGACGGTCGCGAGCGCGCGGTCGGTCGTGGACGCGATCGCAGGGACCGATCCGAACCTCACGTTTTTCGCACTCGCCGAGGCCCAGCCTGGCGTGGTCGCGACCGCGTCGGCCGCGCAGCTCGCGCCGGTCGTCGCCGAGAAGGTGAAGGCGCTCCTCGTCGGCCCGGGCCTCGCGCACGCGCCGGGCACCGATGAGTTCGTCGGCGCGCTCCTCCGGAACAGTCGGGGCACGCCGACGGTCATCGACGCCGACGGCTTGAACGCGCTCGCGCGGACCGAGGACTGGATGAAGCTCATCCCGCCGCGCTGCGTGCTCACGCCGCACGATGGAGAGGCCGCGCGCATGGCGGGACGGGTCGTGCCCGCGGGGAGCGGCCGGATCGCGTTCGCCGAACGGCACGCCCGCGAATGGGGTGCCACCGTCGCGCTGAAAGGCGCGGTGACCATCGTCACGGACGGCAAGAAGACCTTCGTCCACGATCTGCCGAACCCGACGCTCGGGGTCGGCGGCTCGGGCGACGTGCTCGGCGGCGCGGTCGCCGCGTTCCTCGCGCGCGGGCTCGCGCCGCTCGCGGCGGCGTGTGCCGCCGTCTGGATCCACGGCCGGGCCGGCGCGCTCCTGGCGAGCGAGATCGGTGAATCGGGCGCCCTCGCGTCCGACATCGTGGACGCGCTGCCCCGAGCGATGCGCGAGATATTGAGGGCATCGTGACGCAGGTCCTGCGGACCACGATCGTCGACGTCGACCTCGACGCCGTCGCCGCGAATACGCGGGCGGTCCGCGCGCTCGCCAAGGTCGACGTCATCGCCGTCGTGAAAGCCGACGGGTACGGCCACGGGGCCGAGGCCGTCGCGGAGGCGGCCCTCGATGCCGGAGCGGCCGCGCTCGCGGTGGCGACCGTCGAGGAGGCGATCGTCCTGCGTCGCACCCGGCCTCGCGATCCACTGCTCGTGCTGCTCGGCGCGCAGGAGCAGGCAGAGCGCGATGCGGCAGTCGCGCTCGATCTCGTGGTGACGGTGTGGGACACCGACAGCGCGCGGGCGATGGGCGAGGCCGCACGCGCAGCGGGGACGACCGCGACGCTCCATTTCAAGGTGGATACCGGCCTGACCCGGCTCGGCGCACCGCTCGAGGTCGCGGCCGAGCGATATCGGGAGATCGGAAGGATCGCAGGCGTGCGCCTCGACGGCGTCTTCACGCATCTCGCGCGTGCGGAAGAGGCCGACCTCGCGCCGTCGAACGAGCAGCTCGATCGCTTCGACGCGTTCCTCGATGCGATCACACCGCCCCGATGGGTGCACACGAGCGCGTCCGGCGGGGTCGCGAGCCTCCCGAGCCGACCGCGCGTGACCGCCGTGCGGCCCGGTCTCGCCCTGTACGGGCTCGATGCCGCGCCTCATCTCGCGCAGCGCCTCGTCTTGCGGCCCGCGCTCACGTGGCGCTCGCGGGTGCACCGGACCGCCGACGTGCCCACGGGCACCGGGGTGTCGTACGGCCACGAGTACCGGCTGCCGCGCGACGGACGGATCGCCACCGTCCCGGTCGGCTACGGCGACGGGCTCTCACGTCTGTCGCGCGCGGCGCGGTTACTCGTGCGCGGGCAGGCGGTACCGATCGCGGGACGCGTGGCGATGGACCACGTCATGCTCGACGTGACGGACGTCGGCGATGTGAAGGCGGGGGACGAGGTCGTCGTGATCGGCACGCAGCGCGGCACGACGATGACCGCGGACGACCTCGCCCGGGCGTCGGGGACGATCAACTACGAGGTCGTCACGGCGATCAAGCCGCGAGTGCCGCGCCGTTATCTGCGCGATGGACAGGTGGTCGCCACCAAGACCCTGGCCGACGGGTACGCGCGGTGCTGAGGCGGCTCGGACCGCTGCTCGCCGCGATCGTCGTCAGCGGCGCCTGTGTCGCGACGCCAACCCCGACGCCGACGGCGCCGGCGCCCACGCAGTCACCCGTCCTGGGTGGCGCGGTGGTCGACATGACCGATGCGCTGGCGAAGAACCCGCTGCCGACGGCGGACCTGTTCGACCTGACCCGGCGGATGCGCGGCCGCAACGGCACGCCCGCCGCCGCGTTCACCCCGGCCCGCCAGGCCGCGCCGGAGGAGGCGATCGGGAGCCAGGCGCAGTTCTGGACCTACGACTTCGACGCCAAGAAGAACGTGCAGGTCAATGCCAGCCTCCGGGTCCTCACGGATCACTCGAAGTGGTGGATCGCGGACGGCGTCACGGTCGACGCGGCCGCGCTTCAGACGACGGCGGCCACGTTCGAGACCAAGATCTACCCCGCGGACCGTACGGCGTATGGGTCCGAATGGACGCCCGGGATCGACGCCGACCCGCGGATCGACGTCCTCATCGCGCGGATCCCCGGCCGCGCGGCCGGCTACTACTCGTCGGCGGACGAGTACCCGGTCTGGATCAATCAGTTCTCGGCGCAGCGGGAGATGATCTACGTGAACGCGACCGCGGCCCGCCTCGCGACCGACAACTTCTACACGGTCCTCGCCCACGAGTTCTGCCACATGATCCAGTTCGGCAAGCGCGTGCGATCGATCGTGTGGTTCGACGAAGGGCATGCTCAGCTCTGCGAGCGCTTCGCCGGCGCGCCCAACGGCTTCGACCAGCAGTTCCTCCGTCAGCCGGACACGCAGCTGAACGACTGGAGCGACCTCGACAAGGACGCGACGCTTCACTACGGGGAGGCGCTGCTGTTCCTCGAGTTCCTGCGCGAGCACGCCGGCGGCGACGACCTGATCAACGCCCTCCTCGCGCACGGGGTGGACACGCCGCTCGATGTCGACACGGTCCTGAAGGCCCGCGGGCAGCCGGGGATGGACGAGCAGTACGCGGACTTCGTCGCCGCGAACGCGCTCATCGGCCAGAATCCCGACCCGAAGCTCGCGTATGCGGCCACCCGGCTTTCGGCTGCGGCGCCGACGGCGCAGGATCGCGCGACTGCCGGTGCGGACTTCCGCGCGACGGTCCACGAGTACGCGGCGCGCTACGTCGCATTGCCGCAGACACCGGTGCACGTGAAGTTCAGCGCCCCGACCACGCAGCGGATCATCCCGACCGATCCGCACTCAGGGCACATGCTCTGGTGGTCCGATCGGGTGGACGGCCTTGATTCGACGCTCACGCGAACGGTCGACCTGTCCAGCGTCACGAAGGCGACGCTCTCGTTCTGGAGCTGGTACGACGTCGAGCCGGACTTCGACTACGTGTACGTCGCCGTGTCGACGGACGGGCAGACCTGGACGACGATGAAGACCGACGCCACGACCACGAGCGATCCGAACGGGAACAATCTTGGGAACGGCATGACCGGGATGTCCGGCGGCGGCTCGAAGCCGGCCTGGGTGAAGCAGAGCGCCGACCTGACGGCGTATGCCGGCAAGAACATCCGGCTGCGGTTCGAGTACGTGACCGACGCCGCCCTCGACTTCGACGGCTTCGCGGTCGACGACATCACCATCCCGGAGGTCAATTTCACCGACGACGCCGAGCAGGACGCCGGCTGGATCGCCAACGGCTTCATCCGGTCATCGAACGTGGTGAAGCAGCGCTTCGTCGTCCAGGTCATCCGGTTCGGCGCGACGCCGACGGTCGAGCGCCACATCGTCGACGACGGCGCGCTCGAGCTCGACGTGGATGGCTCGAAGGACCGTAAGGCGCCGGTGCTCGCGGTGACCGGGCTCGCGCCGCGCTCGACCCAGACGACCGCGTTCACCCTCTCGGTCGCAGCAAAGCAGTGAAGCCCGTCCGGACGGCGGTGATCCCGGCCGCGGGCCTGGGGACGCGGTTCCTGCCGTTCACGCGCTCCGTCCCGAAGGAGCTGCTGCCGATCGTCGACACGCCGGTGCTCGACGTCGTGGTGAGCGAGTGCGCGGCCGCCGGCATCGAGCGGGTGATCCTCGTGATCGCGCCCGGGAAGGAGTCGCTGGCGGCGTACTTCCAGCCCACCCCGCGGGTCGAGGCGCGCCTTCGGGCCGAGGGCCGCACGGCCGAGCTCACCGCGCTCACCCGGCCGCAGACCCTCGCGGCGGTCGAGGTCGTCGTCCAGCCGGAGCCCAAGGGGAACGGCCACGCCGTGCTCGTGGCGCGGCAGGTGGTGGGGGACGAGCCGTTCGCGATGCTCTGGGGGGACGACATCGTCGTCGGTCCGACCCCCGCGCTTCGCCAGATGCTCGATCTCCGGGAGCGCCTGGGCGGCAGCGTCGCGGGCGCGACCCGGATCGGTCGGGAGCAGTCCTCGCGCTACGGGATCTTCGCCGGCCGGCCCGAGAACGGGGTATTCCGGGTGACCGGGATGGTCGAGAAGCCGGCTCCGGCCGACGCGCCCAGCGATCTCGCGGGGGTCCACGGCTACGTGCTCGAGCCGGCGATCTTCGATCTCCTGGAGCGCCAGCCGCCGGGACGCGGCGGCGAGATCTGGCTGGCCGACGCGGTGAACGCGCTCGCTGCGACCGAGCCGGTGTGGGCGCTCGAGCTGCGCGGCGACCGCTACGACGCGGGCGATCGGGTGGGCTACGTCGCGGCCTTCGTCGACCACGCCCTTAGCCGCGACGACGTCGGGCCGGCCCTGCGCGACCACCTCCGGCAGCGCGGGTGGCGTCCGCCAGGGTCCTAGGGTCCTGGGCGGGTACCGGTCGGGCGCGAACCGCCCAGCCCGGTGCCCTTCTGCGACCGCGAACGGGCGCACGGCTCGGTTTGGTACCCTTTCCGCGTCCCCCTTTCGTACAGCCTGGCTTCGCCATGGCCGCGTGCGATTGGGAGGTGGGGAGGAAGCATCCGCAGCTACGCCGTTCGGCGCGTCCTTCGCGATGCCTGCCTGGGGCTGCTCGCGTGCGCGCTCATGGCAGTGACCTGGTCAGTCGCCGCTCCGGCCCGAGTCGGGCTGCCGCTCGTCGCGGTCGCAGGCTACGAGCGGGAGTCCGGCCTGGCGCGGTTCCGACCGCTCTCCGCGGTCGACGCGCTCACCGGCGTGACCGTCGTCATCGACGGCATCGCCCTCGCGACCGACGCCCAGCCAGACCAGACGGTCGGCGAGCTGCTCCGGACGGCAGGTGTGGCGGTGACGTCCGGGGACCGACTTTCGGTATCCGTGGACCAGGCGCTCGTGCCGGGCCTCCGGATCGAGCTGAACCGCGGCTTTCCGGTGACCGTCGTCGACGGCGGCACCCCGATCGCCTTCCGGGCCCAGCCGGGCACGGTCGCGACGTTCCTCGACCGCGCGGGCATCAGCCTCGGCGCACAGGATCTCCTCGAGGTGGCCGCGGACGGGCCGATCGTGCCCGGCGCGATCGTCGGCATCCAGCGGGTATTCGAGTCCACGGTGGTCGAGACCGTGTCCATCGCCGCGCCGGTCGAGACGATCGCCGAGCCCGACCAGTACACGGGCTGGCGCTACGTCGCCGCGGCCGGCGTCCCAGGCGAATCGAGGGTGACGTTCAGCGTGCGCTGGGTGAACGGAGTCCAGGCGGGCCGGACCATCGTCGCGAGCGAGCAGATCGCCGCGCCGGTCGCGCAGGTGGTCCACGTCGGGACGAAGTACCGGCCCGCACCGCCGCCGCCCGCCGACATCGAGGCGATCATCCGGGCCGCCGCCGCCAAATATGGTGTCGATCCGGAGACGCTGCTCCGCGTCGCGTACTGCGAGAGCCGCTACGACCCGCTCGCCTACAACGGCGTGCTCGGTGCGTCCGGGCTCTTCCAGATCATCCCCGGGACCTGGCGCGCGAACAGCGCGGCCGCAGGGTACGGTGGTGCCAGCGTGTGGGACCCGGTCGCGAACGCGAATGTCGCCGCCTGGATGTTCAGCACGGGCAAATCCGGACAATGGGCCTGTAAATAGCGCCCGGCGCCTAGGCTCCGCGCCGTGAGCCGCGACCTCAGCGATCCCAAAGCCCTGCGCGCGGTCCTCGATCGTCACGACGTTCGCGCCGCGAAGGGGATCGGCCAGCACTTCCTCGTCGACCGCTCCGCGCTCGCCGCGATCGTCGACGCGGCCGAGCTGTCGCCCGACGATGACGTCCTCGAGATCGGTCCAGGCCCCGGTGTGCTCACCGCGGCCCTCGCCGATCGCGCGCGTTCCGTGACCGCCGTCGAGCTCGACGAACGCATGATCGCCGTGCTCGCCGACACCGTCGGCGGGCGCGACAACGTGCGGATCGTCAGAGCGGACGCGCTCGAGGTCGAGCTCTACGCGCTCGGCCCGCGGCCGCCCACTCGCATCGTCGCGAATCTGCCGTACCAGATCACCTCTCCGCTGCTCATGAAGTTCCTGGAGGACGACCGCCGTCCGCCGCGGATCGTCGTGCTCGTGCAGGACGAGGTGGCGCGGCGGATCGTCGCGCAGCCGGACGACGTGAAGGAGCGGGGGTTCCTCTCGGTGTTCGTGCAGTCGTTCGCGACGCCGTCGATCGTGCGGCGCGTGCCCGCGCGGTCGTTCCGGCCGCCGCCAAAGGTCGACTCCGCGATCGTCGCGCTCCGCACGCACGCGGCGCCGGCCTTCGCGCCGCTCGATCAGCATCGGTTCCTCGCGCTCGTGAGCGACACCTTCCGCCATCGGCGCAAGCAGCTGCGGAGCGCCCTCGGGTTCGAGGCCGGCGTCCCGAAGGACCGTGCGGACGCCGCGCTGCGGGCCGCGGGCATCGGTCCGGCGCGGCGTCCCGAGGAGCTCTCGCTCGCGGAGTGGGTCGCGCTCGCGAAGGCGCTCGGATGAGCCGCTCGGTCCGGCTCACAGCGCCGGCGAAGATCAACCTGACGCTCGAGGTCGTGGGCGCTCGCGGCGACGGATATCACGAGCTGCGCAGCGTCTTCGCCACGCTCGACCTCGTCGATCACGTCCGCGTGGCCGCGTCCACGCGGCTCGACGTGCAGGTCCGCCCCGACCCGATCGCGAGCGGCGGGTCAGCCGGTGAGGTTTCCGCGCGTGCGGTCGCGGCCCTCGCGGCCGCGACGGGCCATGCACCGACAGCCCACGTGCGGGTGGCGAAGCGCATTCCGGTCGCCGCGGGCCTCGGCGGAGGGTCGAGCGACGCGGGAGCCACGCTGCGCGGCCTCGCTCGAGTGTGGCGCGTCGAGGCGGACCTCCAAGCCGTCGGCGCGAGCCTCGGATCGGACGTGCCGTTCTTCGCATCGGGTGTGCGGTTCGCGTTCATCTCCGGGCGGGGCGAGCACGTTCGCGAGCTCGCGGCGCCTGCGGATCCGCTGTGGATCGTGCTCGTCCGCGTGGCCGCGCGGGTCGCGACGGCCGACGTCTTCCGCGCGTTGCGCGCGGATGAATGGAGCGACGGCGAACGTTCGGCGTCGCTCGCCAGGGCCTTCGATGAGGAACGCATCACTCCTGCGACGATCCGTTCGCATCTTGGTAACGATCTGCTCGATGCGGCGAGCCGGGTGTGCCGCGATATCGGCGAGGCGCGCCTCATCGCGGGGTCGAACGGTGTGACGCTCGCGCTGTCAGGAAGCGGACCGTCGATGTTCTCCGTCGCCGATTCACGCGCCGATGCGCTGCGGCTCGCACGGATTCTGCGGGGGCAAGGCCTCGATGCGAGAGCGCACGAGCTCGGACCGACGATCGGACGGGCCGTCCGAGCGAGCGCTGTCCTCTTACCCTCTATCGGTGGACCAGAAGGCTGACATGACCGTCCGGCAGGCTGGCCGGAAGGGCGGAGCGCACACCGCCACGAAGCACGGTCCCGAGTTCTATCGCGAGATCGGGCGTCGTGGTGGCCAGGCCCGTAAGAAGCAGCTCGGTGCCGGCGGCTACGCCGACCTCGGCCGCAAGGGCGGCGAGGCGCGCAAGGGCCAGCTCGGGAGCGAGGGCTACGCGCAGCTCGGCCGCAAAGGCGGCGAGGCGCGCAAGGGGCAGCTCGGGAGCGAGGGCTATGCGCAGCTCGGCCGGAAGGGCGGCCGGCGCGTCGCCGAGCTCATCAAGCGCGGCAAACGTCCCCCGGGCTCGAACGGCCAGTCCGCCGCCTAGCCCCCACCTAGACTTGCGCCATGTCCCCGTTCCAAGCGTCCCGTCGATGGGGCGTGGCCAAGTGGTAAGGCAGAGGACTTTGAATCCTCTATCCCAGGTTCGAATCCTGGCGCCCCAGCCCGCCCGCTGATCCGCACGCCCCTCTAAATGAGCGCGCCGCAGCTCGCCCCAACTCTCGCGCTGGTGCTTGCCGCCGGTCAGAGCAAGCGCATGCGCTCGAAGGTCCCGAAGATCCTCCACCCCGTCGCGGGCAAGCCGCTCCTGCGCTGGTCGCTCGATGCGGCGAGCGCCGCCGGCGCCCGGTCGATCGTCGTGCTCTCGCCCGACGTCGCAGATACGGTGCGGGACATCCTGCCCCACGGCACCGCCGTCGCCATCCAGCAGGAGATGCGCGGTACCGGGGACGCCGTGCGGGTCGCGGTCGAGGCCGCCGAGGCGCGCGACGGCGAGGTCTTCGTTCTCTACGGCGATACCCCGACGCTCAGCCCCGCGACGCTCGACCGACTCCGGTCGCTTCGCGCCGAGCGTGGCGCGGCGGTCGCGCTCCTCTCCGCGAAGGTCGGGACCGACAACGGCTACGGACGGATCGTCCGCGACGGCGCCGGCGACGTGCGCCGGGTCGTCGAGGTGCGCCTCGCGACGCCCGAGGAGCGCCTGCTGCCCGAGTCCAACCTCGGCGCGTACTCCATCGACCTCGCCTGGCTCCGGACTGCGATCGGCGGGCTCAAGGCGAACGCGACGGGCGAGATCTTCTTCACCGACATCGTCGCCGCCGCGATCGCGGCCGGGAAGCGCGTCGCCGCGTTCTGCACGCCCGATCCGGGCGAGGGGATGGGCGTGAACACGCGCGTCGAGCTCGCCGCCGCTGAGGCGATCCTGCGCCGGCGGATCCGCGAGAAGCTGATGCTCGAGGGCGTCACGTTCCACGACCCCGAGTCCACCCTGGTCGACGAGGGCGTCCGCATCGCCGCGGATACGGTCATCGAGCGCGGCTGCGTCCTCGAAGGGACGACCGCGATCGGGCCGGATACGCGGGTCGGCCCGTACTCGATCCTCCGCGACACGACCGTCGGCGCCCGGTGCGTCGTCGAGGCCTCCGTCCTCGAGGGCGCGACACTCGAGGACGACGTGCGCATCGGCCCGTACTCGCACCTGCGACCCGGCGCGTACCTCGAGCACGGCGTCGGAATGGGCAACTTCGGCGAGGTGAAGGCCGCGCGCCTCCGCACGGGCACCAAGATGCACCACTTCAGCTACGTCGGCGACGCCGACGTGGGGGAGCGCGTCAACATCGGCGCGGGGACGATCACCATGAACTACGACGGGGTGAGCAAGCACCGCACGACGATCGGCAACGACGCGTTCATCGGCTCCGACACGCTGCTCCGCGCCCCCGTCACGATCGGCGAGGGCGCCGTCACCGGCGCAGGCGCCGTGGTGACGAAGGACGTGGCCCCGGGAATGCTCGCGGTGGGCGTTCCGGCGCGTTCGATCAAGAGGGCCGACAAGCGGGCGAAGACATAGTGGGCAGCTGGGAGCTGCTACTCATCGAGCTCGCGCTGGTCGCGGTCCTCGCCCTCCTGTCGATGAGCGAGGCGGCGCTCCATGCGATCCGGCGTCCCGCGCTGATCGAGGAGCTCGTCGTCCGCGGCCGCCGCGGCCAGCGCGCCGGGCGGATGGGCGAACGCCGCGTCCGCTACCTGGCCGCCATCCAGGTGTTCGAGTTCTTCGTCATCTTCGCGTTCTCGGGGATCGCGGCCGCCTTCCTCGCGCCACGCCTCTCGGAGCTGCTGCGGCTGATCGGCATCGCCGCGGTCTTCAGCGACCTCAGTGCGGTGGTCGTGACGGTCGCGGCCCTCTCGCTCGTGGCCGTGCTGTTCGGCCTATTCGTGCCGCGGTCGATCGGACGGAAGCACGCGAAGCAGGTGCTCCTGGTGATGGTGTTCCCGCTCGAGCTCATCACGTGGGTCACCAGGCCGCTCGTCGCCGTGTTGTTCTTCCTGACGCGCGTCGTGACCGCGCCGTTCGGCGCCGACCCGAACGAGGGCACGCTCATCAGCGAGGAGGACATCAAGGCGGTCATCGAGACCGGCGAGGAGCAGGGCGTGCTCGACGTCCAGGAGCGCGACATGCTGCATTCCGTCTTCACCCTCGGCGAGAAGAAGGTCCACGAGGTGATGGTCCCACGCACGGACATCGTCGCGATCGACGTGAACACGCCGCCGCAGGAGGTCCTCGAGAGCGTGGTGAGCGCCGGGCACTCGCGGATCCCGGTCTTCGAAGGGTCCTCCGACCAGATCATCGGCGTGCTGTACGTGAAGGATCTGTTCCGGCGCCTCGCGCGCGGCGAGAAGGACGTCACCGTGCGACCGTTCCTCCGGCCGGCGCAGTTCGTCCCGGAGACGAAGAAGGTCGACGAGCTGCTCCGCGAGATGCAGCGGGCAAAGGTGCACATCGCCATCGTCGTCGACGAGTACGGCGGCACCGCGGGCCTGGTGACCATCGAGGATCTGGTCGAGGAGATCGTTGGCGAGATCCGCGACGAGTACGACGTCGAGCGCGAGCTTGTCCTCCCGGTGTCCGAGCACGAGGCCGTCATGGACGCGCGGGTGCCGTTCTCGGAGGTCCAGGAGACCTTCGGGATCGACTCGCCCGAGGGCGTCGACGAGTTCGACACCCTCGGCGGTTTCGTCACACACGAGCTCGGGCGGCTCCCGAAGGTGGGAGAGACGGTGAAGAGCAATGGTGTGAGATTCGTCGTCGAGAGTGTCGACGGCCGGCGGGTCGGCCGCGTCCGCGTGATCCGCGAGCCCGCGCACACGGAGCAGCGGGCGTGACCCTGCCGCCGGGCGACGAGGATCTGATCCGCGTCGCCTCGCTCGCGCGGGCTCGCGCGTACGCGCCGTACTCCACGTACAAGGTCGGCGCCGCGATCCGCACGACGCGGAACAAGATCCATTCGGGCGCCAACATCGAGAACGTGTCGTACGGCCTGACGGTCTGCGCCGAGCGCTGCGCCGCGTTCGCCGCCGTCGCGTCGGGCGAGACGAAGGACTGGGACGCGATCGCGATCGTGATCGATGACGACAAGCTGCCGTCTCCGTGCGGTGCGTGCCGCCAGGTCCTCGCCGAGTTCGCGCCGGAGCTGCGCGTGGTGCTGGCGACGACGGGCGGCCTGCGCGGGGCCACGACGCTGCGTGAGCTCCTCCCGGACGCGTTCCTGCCGAGCTCGCTGCCACGGTGAGCGCGGTGCGCGAGCTCGGGTGCGAGACCGTTCACTACGCGTGGGACAACTCGATCTCACCGCGCCTCGAGATCGAGAG
Source organism: Candidatus Limnocylindria bacterium (assembly GCA_036569685.1). Taxonomy (GTDB): domain Bacteria; phylum Chloroflexota; class Limnocylindria; order P2-11E; family P2-11E; genus UBA4735. Next base: position 12,000 of record DATCQC010000240.1, read on the forward strand.
CGGCGAGACCGTGCGGTGCACCTGTCGCGACGCGTTCGACGGTGCGTACGACCCGAGCTCGACGGCGGTCGTCAAGCGCGTCTTCAAAGGGCATCCGCTCACCGGGCCGGTCGCGATCCGCGGCGCGCGACCGGGCGACGTCCTCCAGGTGGACGTGGTCGACCTCGTGCCCGGCAGCTTCGGCGTGACGACCTTCGTGCCGGACCGCGGCCTGCTGGCCGGCGACTTCGCGGAGCCCTACCTCAAGGTCTGGGCTCTCGATGGCGACACGGCTGAGCTCCGGCCGGGCGTGCGCGTCCCGCTGGCACCGTTCCTGGGCGTGATGGGCGTCGCGCTCGCCGAGCCGGGCGAGCACTCGACCATCCCGCCGCGGGCCGCGGGCGGGAACATGGACATCAAGCAGCTCACGAAGGGCAGCATGCTGTACCTCCCGGTCGCGGTCGAGGGCGCGCTGTTCTCGTGCGGCGACGGGCACGCGGCCCAGGGCGACGGTGAGGTGTGCATCACCGCGATCGAGACGACAATGACCGCGACGCTGCGCTTCACGGTCCGCCGCGATCTCCATTTGGCCGCTCCGGAGTTCGAGACCCCGAGCGCCGGCGCGCAGCCCGGGCGCCAGTACGTCACCACGGGGATCGCGCCCGACCTCATGGACGCGACGAAAGCCGCGGTGCGCGCAATGATCGCGCACCTCGTGACCGCGTGCGGGCTCACCCGCGACGACGCGTACGTGTTGTGCAGCGTCGCAGCGGACCTGAAGATCAGCGAGGTCGTCGACGCGCCCAACTGGGTCGTGAGCGCGTTCCTGCCGCTCGGCCTCTTCGGCTAACGCCCCGGCGTCAGCGCGTTCGTGAGCTGCGCGTAGAAGCGGCTCGCGCCGGTGATCGCGATCTCCTGCAGTCCCTCGGTGACCCGCTCCTGCGAGTGGATGCCGGCCGTCTCGAGCTTCAGCACGCCGTAGTCCGCGAACATCGATGCCGGGAATGGCCGCGTGAGGCTGGCGTCCTGGATCCGCTCCAGCAGCACCGCCGCCTGCGTCCGGTTGAGGATCCCGCTCCGCGCGATGACTCGCCGGTCGGTGAGCACCCAGACGCGGCTGATCCACTCCACCCAGCGCACGACGGTCACGACGAGCACGAGGAACGCCGCGGCAAGGGCCGAGACGGCGACCGACGTGACCGTCTGGGACGCCGCCCACGCGGCGAGGAGCGCCAGCACGAGCGCGAGCACGAGCAGCAGGACCCACCAGGCGAACGGCCGGCCCACCGCGAGCGTGCGCTCGCCGGGCTCGTAGATGATCCCGCCGGGCGCCTGCAGTGGAGTCTCCGACACGCCGCGGATGCTAGCGGCTGCCGCTTCCGATCGGCTCTTCGGCGCCGGTCGCGGACGCGACGAGCTGCTCGAGGAGTGCGAGCGGCTCGCCGGCCATCGCGCCGATGCCGTGCAGCGCGTGCAGCGCCCGCGTCCGGTGGGAGGCGATCTCGCTCTCCAGCTGCTCGCGCGTCCGCAGCTCGTCGAGGATCTCGCGAATCCGCTCGACGCTTTCGGCCGCGAGCGGCGCCGGCGGCGCGAACAAGCCGACGAGCTCGGTCCGGAGGCGCGTTGACGCCTTCTCGAACGCCATGACCACCGGGAGCGTCTTCTTCCGCTTCACGAGGTCGTTCATCTCGAGCTTCCCGGTGCGCTCGGTCGTCGCCCAGATGCCCTGCAGGTCGTCGTAGGCCTGGAAGGCCTGCCCGAAGTCGTCGCCGAATCGCGCGAGCGCCGCGCGGACCTGCGGATCATCGGTCGCGAGCACCGCGGCTCCTTCGGCGCACGCGGCGATGAGCGCGCCGGTCTTCTTCGCGGCCATCGCGCGGTACCGCTCGACCGTGATGTCGGTCCGGTCCTCGAACGTGATGTCCAGGAACTGGCCCTCGCACACCCGGACGCAGGCTCGGTCGATGAGGCACGCGAAGTCGAGGATCCGCTCGGCGGGGAAGCTCCGCTCGCGCAGCCGCTGCACGGCCAGGCGGGACGCCGCGTACATGCCGTCGCCGGTATTGATCGCCTGCGGGACGCCCCAGACCGACCAGACCGTCGGCCGGTGGTGGCGGGTCGGGTCCTGGTCCTCGATGTCGTCGTGGATCAGCGTGAAGTTGTGCAGGAGCTCGAGCGCCGCGGCAGCGGGCAGCATGGCGTGAGGGTCGCCGGCGAGCGCCTCGTACACGAGGACGCACATGAGGGGTCGCATGCGCTTGCCGCCGCCCGGCCGGTCCATGTCGAGGCCGAGGTGGTACAGCATCATGCCGTAGAAGGGCTGGAGCGCCGGCTCGGCCTGCGCCAGAACGTCGCGGATCTCCTGGTCGATGGCAGCGATGCGCGACGGGGATCGGCCCGAACTGGTCACCGAATTCCGATGGTAGCCCCTACCATTCACCTTCGATGGCATCACGCACGTACCGTGCCGAGGCGATCGTGCTCAAGACCATTGACTTCGGCGAGACGGACCGCATCCTCACGCTCCTCACCCGACATTTCGGCAAGGTGAGCGTCGTCGCGAAGGGCATTCGCAAGCCAACGAGCCGTCTCGCGGGTCATGCCGAGCCGTTGACGCACGCCACCTATCAGCTCGCACGCGGCCGGAACCTCGATGTGCTCACCGGAGCCGAGTCGCGCGCGCTCTATCGCGCGCTGCGCGAGGATCTGCACGGCATCGCCGCCGGGTGGTACATCGCGGAGCTCGCCGACCGGTTCGCGCTCGAGCGATCGGCGTCTGCACCGCTGTTCGACCTCGTCGAGAGCGCGCTGCGGCACCTCGCCGCGGGCTATGCCCCGGCGCTCGTCTGCCGCTGGTTCGACCTCCACCTGCTCGATCGCACCGGATTCCGGCCGGAGCTCGGTCACTGTGTCCAGTGCCGCACATCGCCCGCGGAGGTCACGAACGCCTGGATCGTCGATGCCGGCGGCCTGGTCTGCGCGACCTGCGCGCCGATGGAGACGCACGGCCCGCGCGCCCTCTCCGTGCGGGCGCTCAAGTCGCTCCGCTACCTCCTGGTGAGCAACTTCGACGGTGCGTCGCTCCTCCGCGTGGACGAGGCCCTCGCGACCGAGCTCGAGCGACACCTCCGCTCGTTCATGCAGCACGTGCTCGATCGCGACATCAACGCTGCGCGCCTGCTCGACGAGCTCGCGCGCATGCCGCGTCCGGCCCCCGCGACCACATGAGCGAGGCCCCGCCGGAGCTCTTCGACAAGCTGGTCTCCCTCGCGAAACGCCGAGGCTTCGTGTTCCCCTCGAGCGAGATCTACGGCGGTGCCGGCGCGACGTGGGACTTCGGGCCGCTCGGCGTCGAGCTCAAGAACAACGTGAAGCGCGCGTGGTGGCGCTCGATGGTCCAGCTGCGCGATGACGTCGTCGGTCTCGACGCGGCGATCCTCATGCATCCGAAGGTGTGGGAGGCGTCCGGCCACGTGGAGAACTTCACCGATCCGTTGGTGGAGTGCGCGAACTGCAAGCACCGCTACCGGCTCGACGAGCTCACAGCGGGCGCGGACGGCCCATGCCCGAACTGTGGCGAGAAGAAGCTCGGTGCGCCGCGGAAGTTCAACCTCATGTTCAAGACGTTCGTCGGACCGGTCGAGGACGACGCGTCCGTCGCGTGGCTGCGGCCCGAAACGGCGCAGGGCATCTTCGTCAACTTCGACAACGTCCAGCAGTCGATGCGCCGAAAGCTGCCGTTCGGCATCGCCCAGGTGGGGAAGTCGTTCCGCAACGAGATCACGCCGGGGAAGTTCATCTTCCGGTCGCGCGAATTCGAGCAGATGGAGATGCAGTACTTCGTCCGTCCGGAGGATGCGCCGCGGATCTACGAGGAATGGAAGGGAACCCGCCGACAGTGGTACCGCGAGCTCGCCCAGCACGACGAGCTCTTCCGGTTTCGCGAGCACTCCGCCGACGAGCGCGCGTTCTACGCGGCACAGGCGTTCGACATCGAGTTCCGCTACCCGTTCGGCTGGAGCGAGGTCGAGGGTCTCCACAACCGGACCGACTACGACCTCAAGCGCCACTCGGAATTCTCCGGAAAGAAGCTCGAGTACTTCGACGATGCGACGAACGAGCGGTTCGTGCCCTACGTCATCGAGACCGCGGTCGGGGCCGATCGCGCTACGTTCGCGTTCCTCTGCGCGGCGTACGACGAAGAGCCGGACAAGGAGGGCGTCCGCGTCGTGCTCCGGCTACATCGTGACCTCGCGCCGTACAAGGTCGCGGTCCTGCCGCTGTCGAAGAAGCCCGAGCTCAGTGAGCTCTCGCGCTCGGTCTGGGCGAAGCTGCGGCCGCACTTCCAATCGACGTACGACGAAACGCAAGCCATCGGGCGCCGCTACCGGCGGCAGGACGAGATCGGCACGCCGCTCTGCGTCACGGTGGACTTCGACTCACTGAGCGACCAGGCGGTGACGATCCGCGACCGCGACGATATGAGCCAGGTCCGGGTGAAGATCGAGGAGCTGGTGCCGGCGCTCCGGGAGAAGCTCGGCCTCGCCTGACCTCGCCGTCGCCGCGCCGGCCGCGCTCGCGGTCCTCTTCTTCACCGCGGGGCTGCGCACGCCGCTCCTGGCCCTGCTCGCCCTTCGGCGCATCCGGATCCTCGCGCTCGTCGTGCTGCCGTACGGGCTCGCGCTCGCCGTCGTCGCGCTCGTCGGGCCATCGTTGTCCGATCCGGATCGTCTCGGGCTGACCGCCGTCGCATTCGCACCGGCCCTGCTGACCGCGCCGGCGCTCGCGACCGCGATCGGCGGACGGATGGACCGCGCGGGAGCGCTCGTCGTCGGGTCGATCGGGATGTGGCTCGTCCTGACCCTGACG
>DATCQC010000241.1:0-4112 GCA_036569685.1 Candidatus Limnocylindria bacterium
CCCTTCGCGCTCGCGAAATCGCGCACGGGCTCGCGCTGAAAGAAGAATCCGAACATCGATCCCGCGTGCGCCGCCGTGAACGGCACATCGTGGCTGGCGGCGCTCGCGATCAGCCCCGCGACGAGCCGCGCGGTGCGGGCCTCGATGCGCGCGTGCAGCGCCGGCGTGAGCGCCTTGAGCGTCGCGAGGCCCGCGGCCATCGCGAGCGGATTGCCGGAGAGCGTGCCGGCCTGGTACGCGGGCCCGAGCGGAGCGACGAAGGACATGAGCGCGCGCGAGCCGCCGTACGCGCCGACCGGGAGCCCGCCGCCGATCACCTTGCCGAAGCACGCGAGATCCGGGCGAACGCCGGTGCGCTCGAGCGCGCCGCCGCGGGCGACCCGGAACCCGGTGATCACCTCGTCGAAGACGAGCAGCGCGCCCGTCCGATCGCAGATCGCTCGCAGTCCCGCGAGGAAGCCGGATGCGGGCGGGACGCAGCCCATGTTGCCGGCATATGGCTCGACGATCACCGCGGCCACGCTCGCGTCGATCGCGCGCTCGCAGGCCGCGAGGTCGTTGTACTCGACGACGATCGTGTCCGCGGCGGTCGCCGGGCTCACGCCGGCCGAGTCGGGGAGCCCGAGTGTGGCGACGCCGGACCCGGCGCGTGCGAGCAGGCCATCGCTATGGCCGTGGTAGCCGCCCGCGAATTTCACGATCCGCGCGCGGCCAGTGGCGGCGCGGGCCACGCGGAGCGCGCTCATCGCCGCCTCGGTTCCCGACGAGACGAAGCGCAGCATCTCGACGGCGGGATACGCCGCGACGATCGTCTCGGCGAGCTCGACCTCGAGCGGCGTCGGTGCGCCGTACGAGGTCCCGAGCGCGGCCTGTTCCGCGATCGCGCGCACGACGTCCGGATGCGCGTGACCGAGGATGAGCGGGCCCCACGAGCACACGAGGTCGATGTACTCGCGCCCGTCCGCATCCCACACCCGCGATCCCGATCCGCGCACGATGAACGGCGGCTCGCCACCCACCGCGCGGTACGCGCGCACCGGGCTCGAGACGCCGCCCGGCATCACGGCCTCGGCGCGGCGCAGCAGGGCCGCATTCGCGCCCGCGGTCATCACCATGCCGCGGCCTCGAGCGCGAAGTAGGTGATGATGATGTCGGCGCCCGCGCGGACGATGCCCACGAGCGCCTCGCGCGCGGCGCGGTCGCGATCGATCCAGCCCCGCTCGGCCGCGGCGCAGATGGCCGCGTACTCGCCGCTCACCTGATACGCGGCGAGCGGGACGTCGAACCGCTCCCGCGCTCGCGCGAGCACGTCGAGGTACGGGCCGGCGGGCTTCACCATGAGCAGGTCGGCGCCCTCGTCGAGGTCGCTCGCCATCTCCGCGAGCGCCTCGCGGCCGTTCGGCGGATCCATCTGGTAGTCGCTCCGATCGCCCTCGCGCGGTGCGCACTCGGCGGCCTCGCGGAACGGGCCGTAGAACGCCGACGCGTACTTCGCGGAGTACGCGAGGATCGCGGTCCCTTCGTGGCCGCGGCGATCGAGCGTCGAGCGGATCGCGGCGACGCGCCCGTCCATCATGTCCGACGGCGCGACGATGTCCGCGCCGGCCTCGGCGTACGCGAGCGCGGCGTCCGCGAGCAGCGGCAGCGTCGCGTCGTTGTCGACGCCGCCGTCCGGGGCGAGGACCCCGCAGTGGCCGTGGCTCGTGTACTCGCAGAGGCAGACGTCGGCGATGAGCGCGAGCTCCGCGCCGCTCGCGCGGATGCGCCGCAAAGCGTCGGGGACCGGACCGAGCGGATCACGTGCGCCGCTGCCGTCCTCGTCCTTCGCGTCGGGGAGACCGAAGAGCAGCAGCCCGCCGATGCCCGCGGCCGCCGCACGTTCGGCGACCGCGACGGCGTCGCGGGCGGGCCAGCGCGAGTGACCGGGCAGCGACGCGATCGGCTCGGGCTCCGTGATGCGCGCGTCGACGAAGACCGGCAGCACGAGCGATCGCGGATCGATCCGGTGCTCGCGCACGAGCGACCGCAGCGCCGTGCCCCGCCGCAGCCTGCGGTGCCGGTCGAAGACGGTGGGGTCAGCGACCGGCGATCGCATCCGACTCCCGCATGATCTCGCGCACCGCGTCGACGATCTCGTCATCGCCCGGCCCCGATACGCGCGGCTCGATCCCGAGCACCGCGCGAACGCGCGCAGCCGCGGACTCTCCGATCGCGACCGCGGAGGCCGGCGCCGACGATGCGAGCGCGAATCCGTCGACCGCCGACGGCGACGCGAACACGACGACCGCGCCCGCAGCGACGGGCTCGCGCGGCGCGATCGGCACGGTCCGGTACGCGACCACTTCACCCACGAGCGCGCCGCGGCGCGCGAGGATCTTCGCGGGCTCATCGGCCGCACGGTCGGAGCGCGCAAGGAGGATCCGGCCGCGCGGTAGAGGCAGCTCGGCCGCGAGCGCGGCCCCGCTCGGCGTCGACGGGGTGAACGTGACCCGCAGACCCGCGGCGCGGCACGCGTCGGCGGTCGCGGCGCCCACGGCCGCCACGGGCGTCTCGCGCGGCGCGTCGCCGAGGGCCTCTCGGACCGCGCGTGCGCCGGATCGGCTCGTGATGACGAGCACATCGTCGCGGGTCAGCATCCGGACCGCTTCGCGGAGCGGTGCGGGATCCGCGAGCGGGCGTACCTCGACGCACGCGATCTCGCGGACGACGATCCCGAGCGCGGTGAGCCGCTCGGCGAGCCGGGCGTTCTCACCGTGTGGGCGGGTGAGGATGACGACCGGTTCAGACCGCATCGAGCGCTCCGAGCTCGGCGGCGGCGTTCCGAGCGGCCGCCATCGGATCGCGCCCCCGCACACACGCGCGCCGGCCATCGATGGACGCGTCCAACACGACGTCGTCCCCGGATCGCACCGCGAGCGCCCCGAGCGCCAGCTCGCAGCTGCCGCCCATGAGCCGGAGCAGTTCTCGCTCCGCGTCGGTGGCGGCGCGGGTCGGTGCGTCGTCGATCGTCGCGAGCCGGTCTCGGGTGAGCGGGTCGTCCGCGCGGCACTGCACGGCGATCGCACCTTGGCCGGGCGCGGGCAGCATCTGATCCGGACCGAGGATCTCGTCGTCGGCCACTGCCACCCCGAGCCGGCGGAGGCCGGCGAGTGCCAGGACCGTCGCGTCGTACTCACCGCGCACGACCTTCGCCAGGCGCGTCTCGACGTTCCCGCGGATCGGCGCCGTCGTGATGTCCGGACGCAGCAGCCGCAGCGCGGCATCGCGCCGCGGGCTGGACGTGCCGACCCGGGCGCCGCGCGGGAGCGTCGCGAGACCGCCGCGCGCGGATGTGACGAGCACATCGCGCGGGTCCTCGCGCGGCAGGACCGCCGCGATGACGAGCTCCGGACGGTCGCCGGTCGGCAGGTCCTTGAGCGAGTGGACCGCGGCGTCGATCTCGCCGCTCCGGAGCGCGTCCTCGATGGCCGTCACGAAGACCCCGTCGCCGAGCTCCTGCAGCGGTCGCGACGACGCGTCGCCGGCGGTGCGGATGATGCGCGTCTCGACGCTCGCACCGAGCGCGTCGGTGACGATGCGCGTCTGCGCGAGCGCCAGCGCGCTTCCCCGCGTGCCGAGCAGGAGTGCGCGGGTCACAGCGAGAACAGGTCCCGCGCGCTCGCCTCGCGCTCGGGCGACTCGCGCAGCCGGACGGTCGGCTCGTGGATGAGCGCGTGCGCGAGGGACTCCGACAGCGACTCGACGACCCGCCGGTCGCGCTCCGGCAGGTGCTGGAGGCGCGCGAGCGCGCGCTCGAGGTGCTCGGTCCGGATCGCCTCCGCGCGCTCGCGCAGCGCGCTGATCGCGGGTGCGGCCGTGCGCGCGCGGAGCTCGCGCATGAGCGCGTCGGCCGCCGCGTCGCAGCGTTCCTCGATGGCAGCGAGCGTTTCGTCGTCGAGCTCCTCCCCGGCGGTGATCGCGAGCCCGTCCACATCGACGTACCGGAGGCCGCTCAGTGCGCGTGCGCCGGCCGGCACGCTACGCGGGACGGCGAGGTCGACGACGGTGAGCGGGCCGGTGTCCAGCCGGGTCCGCAGGCGATCCGTCGTCAGGACGGTCCCGCGCGTGTCCGC
>DATCQC010000242.1:0-9221 GCA_036569685.1 Candidatus Limnocylindria bacterium
TCGAACGCCACCACGTACGCTCGCACGCCGCGGGCGCCGCACGCGCGTGCCGCGGCGGCCGCATCGAGGAGCGTCGCTCCGGTCGTCGCGACGTCGTCGATGAGGGCGACGTGCAGGCCGCGCAGCGATCCCGCGACCCCGGCGAATGTCCCGTGCACGTTCGCGCGGCGCTCGAGCTGGCCGAGGGTGGCCTGTGCGGCACCGAAGCGCAGCCGGTGGACCGCGGACCGCAGCGGGATGCCGACCGAAGCCGCCGCGACCGTTGCGAGCCCGGTCGCCTGGTCGTACCCGCGCTCGCGCTCGCGCCGCGGATGCGCGCGGACCGGCACGAGGGCGTCGAGCCGCACCCCCTGGGCGAGATCCGCGGCGATCCGGCCCGCGATGAGCGCGCCGAGCTCCGTCGCGAGGCCGGGCTCGTTGCCGTACTTCAGCCGGTGGATCGCCTCGCGGAGCGGCCCCTCGAATGCCCCGGCCGCTGTCACGACCAGTGCACCTACGCGCTGGACGATCGGATCGGATCCGTCGCGGCAGCCGACGCAGTACCAGCTTCCGGGAGTGCCACAGCCCGCGCAGCGCGGCGGGACGAGCACGTCGCGCAGGGCGGCGAGCCCGCTAGCGGCCATCTTCGAAGACGCACTCGTCGCCGGCTTGCGTACCGCTCTCGGCGATCGTCCCGGCGCGGAGCTCGACGACCTCCTTCGCGCCACGCGCGGCGACGGCGAACACCCATGGCCGGAGGTCCGGCACGGCACGGACCACGCGACCGTTGCGATCGAGGAACAGCGCGTCGATCGCGAAGCGCATGAAGAACATGGTGATGCTCGACGTCTTCGTGATGCGCAGGGCCTCGCCGTCGGCCAGCCGGCTGTGAAGGAGCAGTCCGATGCCCCGCGTCAGGAAATTGTTGGCGGTGCGGCAGTCGATCGCAAGGGTGGTGCCCCGCGTGCGATTGCGGAGCCTCGCGGTGCTAGACGCTACCGCAGCTGCTCATGGCCGAAAGCGCGGCGGGCGCGAGGATGACGATGAACAGCGAGGGGAAGATGCAGCCGATCGTCGGCAGCATGATCAGGATCGGGGCCTTCGCGGCCTTCTCCTCGGCGCGCTGTCGACGCTCCTGGCGCATCTGCTCGGATTGGATCCGCAGCACCTTCGACATCGACACACCGAGCTGGTCGGCCTGGATGATCGCGGAGATGAAGTTCGTCAGCTCCTTCTGCTCGACGCGATCGGTGATCCCGCGGAGGGCCTCTTGCCGGGACTTCCCGACGCGCTGCTCGCCCGCCGCCCGCTTGAACTCTTCGGAGAGCGCGCCCTTCAGTTTCTCGGTCACCTTCACGAGCGCCGCGTCGAAGCCGAGGCCGGCCTCCACGGAGATCGTCAGCAGGTCGAGCGCGTCCGGGAGGGTCTCGAGGATCTGCGTGCCGCGGCCACGCGCGCGATTGCCGAGGTAGAAGTCGGGCGCCATGAATCCGACGATGAGCCCGCCGGCGGTACCGGCGAGGGTCTGCGTCGGGTCGTTGGTCACGAGGTTGACGACCGCGGAGACGGCGATCGCGCCGACGATGGCCGCGAAGGCCTTCACGCCGAGGAAGAACTCGGCGCTCGTCTGCTCCATGCCGGCGCGCTTCAGCTTCAGCGGCAACGCCCTCATGGTGTTGGCCGGGTAGAAGCGGGCCATGAGGCTGGCGAGGCCGCGGATGATCGGCTTGAGCGTGCGGTCAGAGAGCGGGCGCTGGAGCTCGAGCTCTTCGAGGCTCCGGGGGCGGACGGCGATCTGCTGGAGCCGGGCTTGGACGGGATCGAGGCTCGAACCCATTTGGGTGCCCAGGATCGCCACGATGATCCCGACGGTGACGAGGATCGGGAGAACGATCTCCACCGTTAGACCTTGATGTCCGTGATCTTGCGGATCGCGAGGAAGCCGATGGTCATCATCACGGCGCCGACGCCGATGAGGATGCGGCCGATCGTCTCGGTGAAGAGGGGCGCCATGAACGCCGGGTTGATGGCGTTGAGCGCGACGCCCAGGCCGATCGGCAGGAAGGCGACCAGGTAGCCCGACACGCGGCCCTGCGCGGTGAGGGTGTTGATGTCGCCCTTGATCCGCACGCGCTCGCGGATGGTGAACGCGATCGTGTCGAGGATCTCGGCGAGGTTCCCACCGACCTGCTGCTGGATGCCGATCGCGGTGACCATGAGATCGAGGTCATCGCTCTTGATCCGCCGCACGAGGTTGTGGAGGGCCTCCTCCATGCCCAGGCCGAGGTTGACCTCACGCACGACGCGGCCCATCTCCTCGCTCATCGGCGGGCCGCCTTCGCGCGAGACGAGCTCGATCGACTGAAGGAAGCTCGAGCCGGCCCGCAGCGAGTTCGAGAGCAGGGTGATCGTGTCAGGAAGCTGCTTGTTGAAGGCGTTGAGCCGCCCGCTGATCCGCCGGCCGACCCAGAACCGCGGCAGCATGTAGCCGACGAGGAAGCCGACGATGCCGGAGAGCGGATCGCGGAAAACGAACAGGATCACGCCGAGCGCGAGCGACGCGCCGATCCGGATGTAGTAGTACTCGGCGACGCGGAGCTTGAGGTTGGCGCGGGCGAGATCGCGCTGGACCTTCGTCGTGAAGCGCTTGTCCTCCACGTCCGCCGAGAGCGTCGCGAACGGGTCGACTTCCTTGCGGTCGCGCTTGCGCTTCGCCTTCTTCTTCGTCTTCTCCGCGGCATCAGCCGCGATCTGTCCGGAGCCCGGGCCGGCATACCGAGCCATGCGGGCTTCGACACTCTCGCTCCCGCCACCGAGCATGCTCGAGATGGCACCGAAGACGAGGATGATCCCGACGAAGAGCCCGGCCGGGAGCGCGTACTCCAACTAGCGAAGCCCCACGGACATGTCGCCGAAGACGCCCTGCGGCAGGCGGATGCCCGCTGCCTCGAACTTCTCGGAGAACTTCGGTCGGATGCCGGTCGGCCGGAGCTTGCCGATGACCTTGCCATCGACGAACGCGGTCTGCTCGAACACGAAGACGTCCTGCAGGACGACCTGGTCGCCTTCCATGCCCTGGACCTCGGTCACGTGGGTGACCTTGCGCGAGCCGTCCTTCAGCCGCGAGATCTGGACGATGACGTCGAGCGCGCTCGCCATCTGCTCCTTGATGGCGCGGGCCGGAAGGTCCACGCCGGCCATGAGGCACATCGTCTCGATACGGCTGAGCATGTCGCGCGGTGAGTTGGCGTGGCCGGTGGACAGTGATCCGTCGTGGCCGGTGTTCATGGCCTGGAGCATCGAAAGCGCCTCACCGCCACGGATCTCACCGACGACGATCCGCTCGGGACGCATCCGCAGGGCGTTCTTCACGAGATCCATGATCGTGACCGCGCCCTTGCCTTCGATGTTCGGCGCGCGTGACTCGAGGCGGACCACGTGGTCCTGCACGAGCCGGAGCTCGGCGGCGTCTTCGATCGTGATGATCCGTTCGTCCTCCGGGATGAAGCCGGACATGATGTTGAGGAGCGTGGTCTTACCGGATCCGGTACCACCGGAGATGAAGATGTTGAGCCGTGCTTCGACGCACGCCCGGAGGAACTCCATCATCTCGTTCGTCGCGGTCCCGAACTTCACGTAGTCGGCGACCTGGATGCGGTACTTCGGGAACTTTCGGATCGTCACGACCGGGCCGTTCAGCGCGAGGGGCGGGATGATGATGTTCACGCGCGAGCCGTCCGGCAGTCGTGCGTCCTCGAAGGGCTTCGATTCGTCGACGCGCCGGCCGATCGGAGCGATGATCCGCTCGATGACCCGCATGACGTGCTCGTCCGCCTGGAACGTCACGTCCGAGAGCTGGAGCTTGCCCTTCCGCTCCACGTAGACGCGGAACGGGCCGTTCACCATGACCTCGGTCACTGAGTCGTCGTTGAGGAGCGGCTGGATCGGACCGAAGCCGAGGATCTCGTCGACGATCTGCTCGAGCATCCGCTGACGCTCGACACGAGTAATGACCGTCCCGTCCTCGTCGATGAACCGGTTGAACATGTTCTCGATCTCGGCACGAACGGCTTTCACGTCGGAGAGGTTGAGCCGCGGGTCGAGGTTGTTGATGATCTTGGTCTGGAGGGTCGAGCGAAGATCGCGGTTCAGGTCCCGGGCCGGGGCCGGGGTCTGGGTGAGCGGACCGGCGGCCGGTGCCTGGGAGCCGAGCGCGCCCTGCTCGGGCCCGTTCGCCTGTCCGGGCGCGGCCGGGGTCTCGGGGGTGCCAGCGGGCCGCTGGCCTTCGATCCGCCTCAGTAGCGACATATCAGGTCCAAACCCTTCAGGGGCCCGTCAGGCGGGCGCTCCATCCGTTGCCGATGCTACGACCCTAACGGCGTACCGGGATGGTCCGGAAGGGGCACTTTTGGGCTATAGAACGGGCTTAGACCGAGTTGACCGACTGCGACCCTAACGGGCGCCGAACAGCCGCAAACCCTGCTTGGGTGCGGCCTTTTGCGGTGTCGCTGACAGGGCGCCGGCCCCCTCGCCGGCCCCGGTGAGCTTGTCGGCCAGGGTGAAGATGTCCTTCGCCACCTGGCTGTCACGGTGACTGATGACGAACGGGACGCCCCGGTTCACCGCCAGAACGAGCGCCCGGCCGTCCGAGACGATGGTGTGCGGGATCTTGCGGGCGAGGCTCGCCTCGACATCCGAGGCCTTGATGCCCCCGGAGCTGTCGTTGCGGTTCGCGACGAGCTGCACCTTCTGGTCGTCGTAGCCGAGCTTCTCGGCGATCTCCATGAACACCCGGACGTTCTTGAGGCTCGTGATCTCGAGGGTCATGAGGGTGAGGATCACGTCCGCCACGTCGAGCATCGTGAGCACCTGCTCCTGGAACGACGGCCAGGTGTCCACGACGACGTACGCGTACGACTCGCGCAGCGTCTCGAGGACCTTCTTGATGTTCGCACCGGTGATGAGCTCGGCCGCCTCCGGCGTCGGCGGCGCGAGGAGGACCTTGATCCCGGTCGAGTGGGCGACGAGCACCGACTCCAGCACTTCGGCATCGACCTGGTCGAAGGCACCGACGAGGTCGGCGATGGTCTTCGCCTTCGGGCTCATGTTCAGGATGACCGCGATGTCACCGAACGGCAGGCTGCCGTCCACGAGGCACACCGGTTGTCCGGTGGACTGATGGAGAGCGACCGCGAGGTTCGTCGCGATCGTCGTGCGTCCGACGCCGCCCTTCGGCGAGAAGAACGTGATGATCTTGCCGCGCTGCGGCTGTAGCACCTGAGTGAGGCTCTGGCCACCCGCGCCACCACCGGTCCCGGTGAAGACCGGCGCCGGTGCAGCCTGCTGGTAGCGGGACCGCTTCACCTTCTCGATCTCGTGAACGTGACGGATGGCATTCACGAGCTCGTCGGCGGAGAACGGCTTCACCAGGAACTCGCGAGCCCCGGCGAGCATCGAGCGGCGCAGGTAATCCTGCTCGCCCTGGACGCTCATCATGATGATCGGCGATTCGGGCACCGTGTTCGCGATGATCTCGGTCGCCGTGATGCCGTCCATATCGGGCATGTTGATGTCCATGAGGATCACGTCGGGCCGGTCCCGCTTGGCGAATTCGACCGCCTGCTGCCCGCCTTCGGCCGAGGACACGATGGTCATGTCGGACTCGAAGCCGATGAGCTTCGCGAGGTTTTCCCGCGTTTCCGCGATGTCATCGACGACGAGGATGCGGATCTTCTCAGCCATGGACGGGTCTCATGATAGGCCGCGCAGCCCGTTCAACTGGATCGCGAGGGCTGCGAGCGCACCGAGGCCGAGCGCGACGCCGTACGGGATCCAGGTGTGCAGCAGTCCGCCGACGGTCTCGCCCGTGCCGGCCCGTGCGGCCGATACACGACGCGCGACGATGAAGCCGATCGCGATGACGCCGCCGACGAGCGCGCCCCAGACCGCGGCCTGCAGCAGGAAGAGCGTGCCCATGAGCGCGCCGACGGCCATCAGGAATTTCCCGTCGCCGGCCTTCAACCCGCCACCCGCGTAGAAGGGATAGGCGACGAGGAAGCCGATCGCCAACCCCACGACGTGATCGAGGATGCCGCCGTGCATGCCGGCCGAGAAGATGCTCCCAGGGAATCCGGCCGGGCCCGCGCTCTCGAGGGCGCCGAGCCCAAGGCCGACGAGCATGGTCGGATACGTAACGGCGTTGGGGATGCGGCGCCACCGCCAGTCGGTGACGATGATCGTCACGACGAAGACGACGAGGATGAGGTCCTGGATCGCCAGCAGCCCGTCGATCTTCTGTCCGCTCCCCTCTCTCGCCGGACGAAAAGAGCGGCGGTCGCCACGTGGCGAGCGCCGCCCTTTTCATCATGTTCGCGTCGCGAAAACTAGGTGAGGTTGTTGCCGATGTTGCTGAAGATGTTCTGGATCTGGCCGCGCAGGAAGATCATGGCGACGATCACGGCGATGGCGATGACCGCGATAATGAGGGCATACTCGACCAAGCCCTGACCGTCGTCTTCGCGGAAGAAGCTTTGAATGCTCACAGGAACCCCCCTTTCAGTGCCGTAAGCGTGGGCGTCTGCCGTTGCCCTCGCAAGTAGGAAAGCGGTACTAACCCCATTGGGGGCTATCCGTACACTCCGTGCGGAAGGGGGTGGCTCGAAAATGGCCACAGTTGCTGGCACGGCCACCGTCTCGAGCGAGAAGGCCGGATTCGGGATCCGGGTCGTCGCCTTCGTCATCGATACGGTCATCCTTGCAATCTTCACGGCCGTCCTGAATAGCATCCTGTTCGCTGGGGACTCCGTGCGCGGAAATGGGCTCAATACCCTGGTCGGCCTTGCCTACTTCATGTACTTCTGGTCGTCGTACGGGCACGGCCAGACCGTCGGCAACCGGGTGATGAAGCTCCGGGTCGTGAAGACGGACGGGAGCGAGCTCACCCTCACCGACTCGTTCCTCCGGTACGTCGGGCTCATCCTCAGCTTCCTGTGCATCTTCATCGGCGTGATCTGGGTCGCGTTCGACGCGAACAAGCAGGGCTGGCACGACAAGATCGCGAGCACCTACGTCGTAAAGGTCTAGTCGCGGGCGGGCGGGGAGACGGGTGCTCGCCCGCCAGCCGTGAGCGAGCTTCGCATCGGCACATCCAGGTACGTGCACGGCTACTTCGACAGCGACGTGAACGACGTGCCCGACTACGCGCCCCGCAACGCGCTTCGCCTGCGTGAGCTCGCGAGCTAGCCGGGAACGGCGTCCGGCGTCCGCGAATACGTCTAGAACCGGTCGGCGTCGAGCCGGCGCTGGAGGGCTCTCAGCTCAGCGGCGTCTCTCGCACGGTGACAACTATCAGCGCTGTCACCCGAGCATCGAGAGAAGCGGCGGCCCGAGGAACACCACCAGCAGCGCGGGCAGGACGCAGAACGTCAGCGGAAAGGTCATCAGGATCGGAAGGCGCCGGGCCTTCGCCTCGGCGCGATGGCGCTCGCTCTCGCGGAGCGCGTCAGCCTGCGCCACGAGCAGGTCCGCGAGCGGCGCGCCAAATCGCCGTGCGGATTCGACGAGCGCCGCGATCCGCGCCTCGTCGGGACCGCTCGCAGCGAACGCCTCGAATGCGAGGCGCGGCGGGCGGCCCAGGCGCAGGTCCGCGAGCAGCCGCTGCGCCTCGGGCAAGCGGGCCACGCGCGGCGATCGGGCCACGAGCGCGGCCAGCGACAGCTCGAACGACAGACCGGCGTCGAGACCGACGATCACCGCATCGAGCAGCGAGGCGAGCTCCGGCACGTCCGATGGCTCGCGCACCAGGCGCCACAGCCAGATGGCGCCGCAGACCTCGAGCGCGAGGCCGACGAGGGCGAGGCCCTTTCCGGGCCCCGCGAGCGTGCTCGCGTACGACGGCGTCAGGATGGCGAAGAACACCGCGCCCAGTGGCGCGAGCGCGACCAGCACGACCGCCGACAGCCGACCTTGGGCGGTGAGCGCGGCGCGCTCGGTATCGAGGGCGAGCCGGCCGCGGAGCAGCCGGGCGACCCGGACCAGGCTCCGGCCGATCCGGCCGCCGCTCCGGGCGAAGGCCGAGAGCACGATCGCGAATGGCGCGATCTCGGCGGCGGACACGACGCCGTCGTACGCGCCGAGCGCGCGGTCGATCGGCTCGCCCAGCCGGAGCGCCGTCGCGACGGCGCCGGTCGGCCGCGCGAGCGCGGCCGGGAGCGTGGACGCGACCTCCGCGAAGGCCTGCTCCAGCGACAACCCGGCCGCGAGGCCCGCCGCGATCGCGTCGATGAGGGCCGGCAACCCGGCACGCCGGCTCTGTCGATCACGCGCCGCGCGAAGTCGATCCGCGACCCTCCCGAGCGGCAGCATCGCGGCGAGCAGCGCGAGACCGGCTGCCGCGAGCACGAGCGTCACGGCGCGATCGGTCGGAGCGCGTACCCGGTGCCGCTCTCTGGATCGACCTCGGCGATCTCGACGATCCGACGCCGGCCATCCGCGCCACGTTCCTGGTGGACCACGATCTCGATCCCGCGCCGGATCTGCTCTTGGATCGCGGCAAGGGGAAGGTCGAGCCCAGCCATCATGGCCATCGTCTCGAGCCGGAGGAGCGCCCGATAGGCACTGCTCGCGTGCGCGGTCGTGAGGGAGCCGCGATGTCCGGTATTCATCGCCTGCAGCATGTCGAGCGCCTCGCCGCCTCGGACCTCACCCACGACGATGCGGTCGGGTCGCATGCGCAGCGCGTTGCGGAGCAGCGTCCGCGTGTCGACCGCTCCGAGCCCCTCGACGCTCGGCGGTCGCGTCTCGAGGCCAACGACGTTCGGCTGCGGCAACCGCAGCTCCGCGGCGTCCTCGATCGTCACGATGCGCTCCTGGTCGCCGATCGCGAACGCGAGCGCGTTCAGCGTCGTCGTCTTCCCGCTCGAGGTCCCGCCGGAGACGAGGATGCTCCTGCGGGATCGGACGGCGTCCACGAGCCACGCCATCGCCGCCGGCGACGCCGTACCCGTGCGCACGAGGTCGTCGGGATCGAATGGTCGCGCCGAGAACCGCCGGATCGTGAGGACCGGTCCCTGGAGCGCGATCGGCGGGATGACCGCATGCACCCGCGAGCCGTCGGCCAGGCGGGCGTCGACCAGCGGCTGGGCGACGTCGATCCGCCGGCCGAGCGTCCCGCCGGCGCGTCCCTGCGTTCCGAGCGCATCGGCGATCGCGCGCTCGTCGCGTGGGAGCACGCGGAACGCATC
>DATCQC010000243.1:0-7891 GCA_036569685.1 Candidatus Limnocylindria bacterium
CAGATGCGTAAGCTACCCCGGCAGCGTCTCGCCTCCCCGTTGCTGCATGGTTGCTGACAACGGCCGCTGCGCGCGAAACGTTAACGGCAAGACCGGCGAGATCGCGCCACTTTCCAGAGCCGCCCCCGGGAATCGGACCCGGAACCTGCGGTTTACAAAACCGCTGCTCTGCCAATTGAGCTAGGGCGGCGCGTCGGCGCACCTGATTCTCGCATCCGGCGCGCGGCGTGTGCCGCCCTGCTCAGTGGATCCAAGAAAGCGTGCAGAGGTCGGGGCACCCGAGCGCGAGCTTCGTCGCGTAGGTGAGATCGAACTCGCGCCCTGCGACGTTCGGTCCGCGATCGACGACCGGCACCGTCACGTCGTGACCCGCGTACGACAGATGCACGAGCGAGCCGCAGGGCAGCGTGCGATGCGCGACGCCCTGGAGCGTCGTCGTCAACGTCAGCCCACAGGCGGTCCGGTTGCCGTAGAGGCCCGGGCCGAAATACGACGCGAGCACGGTGGTCGAGCCGACGGGCGCCGGCGGTGGCGGCGTGCCATCCGGATTGAGCACCGTGAGCACCCAGAACACGCCGTAGTCCTCCATCCATTGCGCGCCTTCGATCAGGGGACGGAGGGCGAGCCGATACGTCCCCGGGACGAGCGGGGCGACGACCGTTAATTGGAACCAGGCAACCTGACCCGGCCCGACGTACGGCGCCGGCTGCATCGCCGGGCGGTTGTACCGGGGCCATCCCGCGACAGGCGATCCCTGCGTGCCATCGCCGCCAAGGATGCTGGCCCGATCCTGACCGGGATCCGGATCGGACGTTCCCAGGTAGGCGACCTCGCCCATGCGGCCGACGACCCAGCCGCGCGATCCATTGTTGGCGAAGGCGACGGTCGCGACCGCGCTCGTCCCAGGGCACAGCGACATGTAGCCGCTCTGCCCGTGCCACGATGCGTGGAATCCGGCGAGCCCGCTCGGTTCGCGAGCCGGCGCCGGGATGCCCGGCCCGATGGTGCCGAGGCAGCCGGCGGCCGTGGCGCGGCCGACAGGCATGAACGCGACGACGAGCAACGCGATGACGAGCGCGGTGCCGATCCGCGCGGTGCTAGCGGTAATCCTGAACGTCCAGCTTCCAGTCGCCGCCGCTCGAGTTCACTTTGAGGAAGTACGTGCCGGCGCCGGTCCAGAAGCTCGTGTCGGGGCCGCCGATCGCCGTGTTCGTCGCGATGTTCATGAGCGAGCCGTCGGAGGAGTAGACGAACACCTGAAGGAAGGCACCGGCGGGCGGCGGGTTGTAGAGCCAGTCGACGCGCCAGTGCGAACCGACGGTGAACGCTTCGGTCGCGTGGTTACCGGTTCCCTGCCAGAGCTGCGTCGCGACCCAGGCCTTGCCCGGGATGATCGGCGCCGACTCCGAGCTGAGGACGCGTGCGGCCGGCGAATCCGGAGCCGCCGCTCCCTCGGCCTGGGTGGTATCGGCGACGTGACCCGTCGCGACCCGACCGAAGCCCGCGGCGCTGAGATTGACCACGCTGATCACGACGACGAGGCCGACGGCAACGAAGGCCAGACGCAGATGATCCGGCTGCATCTTGAACCACGGAACGAACTCGCGCCATGACGCGAGCGCGACCTGCTCGACCTTCGCGATGGAGTCGACGATCGTCGAGCCGGTCGATTCCTGGACCATCCAAGGATTGCCCTTGGGGGCCGGCGCCTTCCGGAGCTGACCGCGGGTCGAAGTCGCCATCGTCGCCCTCCTCGTGGACCGTGCGTAAATACATCAACGACGGTGGGAGAGCCGCGTTAGCAGCCGAGCGGTGAGTGGTACCGCAGTACCCCATCGCTAGGACTACCAGCTGGCTCGTTGGTGCGGTTCGCGACATTGGGGGTCTTGTTGCCCCACGACCGTGGGGCGCCTAGATGACCGGTCAGTTCTCGAAGACCATGCTCCGCACGATGTCGTACCCGCTCCGCAGGCAGTCCCGTTCGGAACGGAGCGTGTTCGCCGTGTAGTCACGCGGCACGATCACGTAGTTGAACTGCCAGATCGGGCTGTACTTCTTCATTCCCGGGATCGAGTCGTAGATGTTGTATTGGCCTTCGACCCGATCGGGCTCGCGGCGGAGCCGGCCCTTCGCGTCGAGCGCGACCGCGTACACGAGCTGGTACTCCTGCGCGACCTTCACGCGCTTCGGGTCGACGTCGAGCTCGCCCTGCTCGCTCGCGTAGACGATCTTCCCGTCCCACCAGACGCGCTCGATCTTGTAGCGGTAGGGGTTGTTGTAGTCGACGTCCTCGCGATGCTCGATGCGCTTCGGTCGCGGAGACGCCTTCCGCGCCACGCCGGCCTTCAGCACCCAGACGCCTTCGATGTCCTTCGGTTCCTTGTGTGCCATCAGTCGTCGTCCTTCTTCGTGGTCTTCTTCACCGTCTTCTTCGCCGCGGTCTTCCGCGGCGCCTTCGCGGCCGGCGCGACTTCGACCGGCACGTCCGCGTCGCCGTCCTCGGCGACGAGATCGTCGACCGGCTCATCCTCGATCGCACGGTCGTCCTCGAGCAGGGGGGTCTCGGCGAGGTC
Source organism: Candidatus Limnocylindria bacterium (assembly GCA_036569685.1). Classification (GTDB taxonomy): domain Bacteria; phylum Chloroflexota; class Limnocylindria; order P2-11E; family P2-11E; genus UBA4735. The sequence continues at coordinate 2,574 of DATCQC010000243.1, forward strand.
TTCGGTCTCGGTCGCGACCGCCGTTTCGGCGGGCTGCGGTCGCGGGGTCTGCGTGCCGGGCGGGGCCTGATCGCGCCGCCGCTGCCGGAGCGCCTCGTAGAGCACGACCGTCCCGGCGGCCGCGGCGTTCAGCGACGCGATACGGCCCTCCATCGGGATCCGCACGACCTGGTCGCAGCCTTCGAGCACGAGGCGACGGATGCCCTCGCCCTCGCCACCGATCACGAGCGCGGTCGGGCCGCGGTAGTCGACCTCGTCGTAGAGGAGGTCGCCGGTCTCGTCGGTGCCGACGACCCAGAGCCCCTTCTCCTTCAACGTGTCGATCGCCTGGCGCAGGTTCGCGACCTCGGCGACGAGCAGATGCTCGCTCGCGCCCGCGCTCGTCTTCGCGACAGCGGGCGTGAGCCCGACCGAGCGATGGCGCGGGATGACCACGCCGGCGACGCCGGCGCCCTCCGCGGAGCGGAGGAGCACGCCGAAGTTCTGCGGGTCCTGCAGCGAATCGACGATCAGGACGAGCGGCTGCCCGCTCTCGGCCTCAAGGTGGATGAGCAGCTCGTCGAGATCGACGCCTGCGCGCCCTTCGAAGATCGCGACGACGCCCTGATGGTTCTCGACCGGCGACAGCCGCGAGAGGTCGAGCTTGTCGAGGTAGTTGACGAAGATCCGTCGCTCCTGCGCTTCCACGATGAGATCGTTCACCGGACCGGTGCGAAGGCTGCGGTCCTGCGAGATGTAGAGCTTGCGGATCGCGCGACCGGCTCGCATGGCCTCGAGCACGGCGTGCGGGCCGGCGATCGGCTCACCCGCCTCGTGCGACGGCGCGGCGCCGCGGGCCGGGCCGGAGGTCGCGCGGCGGATCTGCTCGCTGTACTGCGGACCGGTCGCCGCGCCGAACCGCGGACGCATCCCACCACCACCCATCGGCGCGCGGAACGGCGCGCCCGGCCGCCAGCCACCGGTCGTGCGGCGCTGCTGTTGCTGCTGTCGGCGCTCGTACGCCGCGAGCTCGCGTGCCTGGAGCGAGCTCTCGTCGTCGACCGGACGCGGCGCAGGACGCGGCGCGAACGTGGGACCGCGTGCCGGTCCGCGGAACGGCTGCGCCGGACGGAAGCCCTGGTTGATCGGTCCGCGCGCGGGCACGAACGGCTGGCCCGCGCCGCCGCCACGGCCCCGCCGGCCACGCCGCCGCGGGCGGCGGCTGTTCGGGTCGCCCTCGCCGCCCTGCGGTGCCCCGCCCTGCGGTGCCGGCGCCCCCTGCGGAGCGCCTTCCTGCGGCGCGCTGTCGTTGTCGCCGGTCTGATCGGATCGATCCGATTGCCCGGGACCTTCGTTTTCCTCGTTCACCGTGCACTTCCTTCCTTGATGCGCTCCCAGCGCGTTCCGTCCTTCGTGTCCTTCACCTTGATGCCGCGGGCCTCGAGTACCTTCCGGAGCTCGTCCGACCGCTGGTAGTCGCCGGACCGCCGCGCGGCGAGGCGCTCGTCGAACAGGCGCTTGTCCTCGCCGGCGAGGTCATCGGCCACGGTCGCGCTCGCCTCGAGACCCAGCCCGAGGACGCGATCCATGTCGAACACAAGGCCGAGACCGCGCAGGCGGCTCGCGTCGTCAGTCGAGTTCACGAGCTTGAGAGCGGCTTCCGCCTGGGCGACCGCTCGCGGCGTGTTGAAGTCGTCCGCGATGGCGTGCGCGAACGCCGCGCGGATCGGGTCGTCGGCCGCGGGCCGGATCGGCTCTCCGCCGGCCTGGGCGGCCTCGCGGAGCTGCGAGCGCCAGCTGTTCAGCCGGCGCTCTCCCTCGGCGAGCGAGGCCCAGGTGAAGTCCAGCCCCTTCCGATAGCTGACCCCGAGGACGAGCATCCGGAACGCGAGGGGGTCGTGCCCGCGTGCTTCGATGTCGCTGACGAGGAACACGTTGCCGATCGACTTGTGCATCCCGCCGCCATCCACCTTCAGGAAGTACACGTGGTTCCAGTAGCGGACGAATTGCTTCCCCGTCGCCGCCTCGGATTGCGCGATCTCGCACTCGTGATGCGGGAACAGATGGTCCTCGCCGCCCGAGTGGAGGTCGAAGGTCTCCCCGAGGTACTTCATGGACATGGCGGAGCACTCGATGTGCCACCCAGGGTTGCCGCGCATCCACGGCGAATCCCACTGCTGGAGGTCACCGGGCTTCGCGGCGCGCCACAGGGCGAAGTCGAACGCATGACGCTTGTTCGGGTTCACCTCGACGCGCGCGCCGGCCTGACGCTCGTCCAGCGGCTCCGTATTGAGCCGGGACCCGTATTCGGGGAACGTCGACGTGTCGAAGTACACGCCGTCCGCGGCGACGTAGGCGTGCCCTTTCGCGATGAGCCGCTCGATCAACGCGATCATCTCGGGGATGTGCTCGGTCGCCTTCGGCATGACGTCGGGGTCGAGGATGTTGAGCTTGTGCCGGTCCTCGAGGAAAAGCCGGGTGTACTTCTCGGCGATCGCCAGTGGTGACAGGTGCTCGCTGCGCGCGGCGTTCTCGATCCGGGCGACTCCGTCGTCGTCGGCCTCGGTGATGTGCCCAGCGTCGGTGATGTTCATGACCTGGGTCACGTCGTAGCCGAAGTAGTCGAACGTGCGACGGATGACATCCGCCACCACGTAGCGGTACAAGTTGCCGATGTGCTGCTCGGCGTACACGGTCGGACCGCAGTCGTAGATGCCGATCGCGCCTTCCGTGAGCGGCGTGAACGGCTCGACCGTGCGCGTGGCGCTGTTGAACAGCTGCAGAGCGGTCAGTCGCGAGCCTCCTAGGGCTCGGACATCTTCTCCACGATCACCGTCGCCAGTGTGGCGATGGCCTCGCCTGCGCCGACGATGCCGAGCCCGTCATTCGTCGTCGCTTTGACGCTCACCGCCAGGTACTCGATCCCGAGCGCCCGCGAGAGCCGGTCGCGCATGCCCGCGAGGTGCGGTGCGAGCCGTGGCGCCTGCGCGATGACCGACGCGTCCACCGAGCCGATCCGGTAGCCCTCCGACCGGACCAGCGTCACGACCCGTTCGAGGAGTCCGATGCTGTCCGCGCCGGCGTAGGCCGGATCGTCGCTCGGGAAGTGCGTCCCGAGATCGCCGAGCGCCGTGGCACCGAGGAGCGCGTCCATGATCGCGTGGGCGAGGACGTCGCCATCGGAGTGTCCCGCGAGCCCCGTCGGATGATCGATCCTGACGCCGCCGAGCACCAGCCGGCGGTCGGGCACGAGACGATGGATATCGTACCCAATCCCGCACCTCGGCATCGTCATCGCGGCAGGGGCTGCGCGGCGATCGCGACCAGCCCCTTCTCGGCGAGCTCCCGGGCGTAGGCGACGTCCTCGGTCGAGGTGAGCTTGAAGTTCCGACGCTCGCCCGGCACGAGCCGCACGTCCTCGTTGAGCGCGATGACGCGCCGCGGCGTCGTCGGTGAAGCTCCGGTCCCCCGCCGCTGCGCGCGCCCGCTCGAGCACCGTCCGCTGGAACGCCTGGGGTGTCTGCGCCGTCCAGAGGCCCGTCCGGTCGACCTCCTCGACGGCCCGCCCGGCGAGGTCCGCTCGGCGCACGGTCTCGGCCACCGCAAGGCCGGGCACGGCGCTCCCGTATTCGGTCGCGACCGCGACCACCGTCGTGAACAGCGATGGGGTGGCGAACGGCCGCGCGGCATCGTGGATCGCGACGATCCCGTGACCGCGGAGCGCGTCGAGGCCGGCCCAGCTCGATGCCGTCCGTGTCGCGCCACCGGGCACGACCCGAGCGCGCGAGCCGACGAGGCCCGCGACCCCGGGCATGCGGTCCGGAGGCGCGACCACGACGATCGCGGCGAACACGCCTGAGGCCTCGGCCGCGGCGAGCGACCAGAGCAGGATCGCCGACCCGCCAAGCTCGGCCGTCACCTTGTCGACTCCGGCGCGGGTCGAGCTGCCGGCCGCGAGGATCGCGAGGCCCGCGGTCACCGGCCGATCAGTGGCCGACGGCCCGCGGCCGCCGCGCCGCGAGATCCTCGCCGCGCGGCTGCGCGAAGATCATCCGGCCGCCGACGGTCTGCAGCACCCGCAAGACCGTCACCGGGAGCTCGTTGCCGACAGATTGCGCGCCGTTCTCGACGACGATCATCGTGCCGTCCTCGAGGTAACCGACGCCCTGCCCGGCCTCCTTGCCCTCCTGGATGATCCGGACGTGGATCTCCTCGCCGGGGAGGACGACCGGGCGGACGGCCTTCGCGAGATCGTTCACGTTGAGCACGGTCACGCCGTGCAGCTCGGCCACGCGGTTGAGGCCGTAGTCGTTGGTGACGATCGGGATCGTGCGCTCGCGCGCGAGCGCGACGAGCTTCCCGTCCGCGCCGTCCCCCGTAGGATCCTCGTCGTCGATCTCCACCTGAACGGTCGACTCCTTCTGCATCTTCGCGAGCATCTCGAGGCCTCGGCGACCACGCTCGCGGCGCGTGCCGTCGCCCGAGTCGGCGAAGAACTGGAGCTCGGCAAGGATGAAGCGCGGCACCACGAGCGTTCCGCGGATGAAGCCCGCGCGGACGATGTCCGCGATGCGGCCGTCGATGATCACCGATGTGTCGAGAAGCAGGCGCTCGGCCGCGCCGCGATCCGTGCGGCCACCTCGGATGTCGCGCACGGCGCCCTGAAGATCGGCGCGTTTGATCGTCCCGGCCAAGACGCCGAGCACGCTGAGCCCGAGCGCGCCGACGAACGGCGCGTACCGGCCTAGCTCACCGGGAAGGAAGGACAGCGGGAAGGCGAGGAAGAGCGCGAGGACGAGTCCGACGCCACCGCCGAGCACGCCCGCGGCAAGATCGCCCGCGGCCGTGGCGCGGATCCGCGCGACGATCCATCCCATGGGCTTGACGGTCGCGTACGGGGCGCCGAGCCAACCGAGGATCGCGCACGCCACCGCGAGGAGGAGGACGACAAGTACTTGATTGGTCGGGGGCGTGACCTGACTGACTTCGAGCAGCTGCGCGGCAAGGAAGAAACCGAAGAAGAAACCGAACAGCGCTCCACCGAATCTGAGGAAGACCACTGCTTTACTCGCTCCTTTCTTTCAGGTTGCGGCGAGGCGAAGGCCCGACCGATGACGATGTGGCCGCCGGCCGACGTCTGGTGCCGCGCAAGGTCGATCATGCGAGGAAGGATACGCCCGGTCATCCGTCCGAAATACCCGACCGGGTGAGCGCATCCCGAAGCGTCGGCACGCCGATCACTTCCAGCTTGGCGCCGTCTCGGTCAGCGGCGCTCGCCGCGGGGACGATCGCGCGCTCGAACCCGAGCCGCTCAGCCTCCTTCAACAGCGCCGCGAGCC
>DATCQC010000244.1:0-1564 GCA_036569685.1 Candidatus Limnocylindria bacterium
GCGCCGCACGGCGCGATGATGCTGAGCGGCTGCTTCGGCCTGGTCCGCGGGGTCCAACGGTTGCGCGAGCGCGAGGCCGCGGCCGCGCGCTAACGAGAACGGGCCCTGCCGTGCGGCAGGGCCCGTCGTTCGAAAGGTGCCGGACGGCTACGCGATGAACTTGCGGATGAACGGGTCGGCGAAGTAGATGAGGAACGCCACGGACGCGATCCACATCCAGAGCGTGACTTCCTTGCTCTTGCCACTGACGAGCTTGAGGAACGCGAACGCGAGGAACCCGGCCCCGATGCCGTTCGTGATCGAGTACGTGAGCGGCATGACGAAGACGGTGAGCAGGATCGCGAAGCCCGTCGCGAAGTCGACGGTGCCGGTCTTGTTCAGGTCGAGGAGCGGCTTGAACATGAACCAGCCGACCAGCATCAGGGCCGCGGCGGTGGCCTGCGGCGGAACGATGCCGGCGATCGGTGCCAGGAAGATCGCGAACAGGAAGAGGATCGCCGTCACGAGGCTCGCGAGGCCCGTTCGCGCGCCTTCCGCGACGCCCGCGCCCGACTCGATGTACGTGGTGTTGCTCGATGTGCCGAAGATGCCGCCGAACAGTGCGCCGAGCGAGTCGACCCAGAACACGCGGTCCGCGCGGTCGATCCGACCGTCGGGCCGGAGCCAACCGCCCTCGGCCGCGACCGAGGTCACCGTGCCGGCGGTGTCGAAGAAGTCGGAGAGCATGAGCGAGAAGACCGTGAGGATCGCGGCGACGACGCCGAGCTTGCTGAAGACGCCGAGCAGATCGAGCTGCCCGATCGTCCCGAAGTTCGGCGTATCGAGCAGATTCGGCGGCATGACCGCAACGCCCGGGAGGTCCTTGTAGGTCGCGCCGCCGGTCGCGGCATTGACGAGGACGCCGACGAGGGTCGCGCCGATGATCCCGAAGAGCAGCGTGCCCTTCACGCCTCGTGCGTACAGGAACGTCGTGATGATCAATCCAGCGATCGTGACGATCGCGGTGCCTGAGTTGAGATTGCCGAGGGCGACCGGGTCCGACGGGTTGCCGGTGCCGATCGCGAGGCCACCGTTGAACGCGCCGATCGCGAAGATGAACGCGCCGATGCCGGCACCGATGCCGAGCTTGAGCTGGTACGGGACGGCGTCGAGGAGCGCGCGCCGAAGGCCAAGGGCCATGGCGATGCAGATGGCGCCGCCCTCGAGGGCGACGACGCCCATCGCGGCCTGCCAGCTGAGACCCGCGCCCTTGACCAGACCGAACGCCACGACGGCATTGATACCGAGGCCCGCCGCGCCGGCGTACGGATAGTTCGCCCAGAGGGCCATGCCCCCGGTGAAGAGTGCCGCCATGAGCGCGGTCGCCGCGACGATGGCCGGGAATGACATGCCAGCGTTGGATAGGATGACCGCGTTCACGACAAGGATGTAGGACATCACCAGGAACGTGGTGAACCCGCCGCGCACTTCGGTGCCGATGGTGGAGCCGGCCTCGGTCACCTTGAAGTAGCGATCGAGCATGTTGCGCTCCGCTGGGACAGCTGTGGTCTGTGCTGCCATTGAC